>JANXNO010000246.1 GCA_025354075.1 Burkholderiales bacterium
GTTCACAACCCTCGGTCGCGGCAGAGCCGCTCCTACAGAGTTCAGTAGATGTTGAATATAGAAATCGACGGCAAAGCAGTACAGGTTGCACCCGGAAGCACGGTGATGGACGCTGCCAATCAGGTAGGCAGCTACATCCCGCACTTTTGCTATCACAAGAAATTGTCCATCGCGGCGAACTGTCGCATGTGCTTGGTTCAGGTTGAAAAAGCACCAAAGCCGATGCCCGCGTGCGCAACGCCGGTGACCGAGGGCATGAGGGTCTTCACGGCTAGCGACTACGCGAAAAAAGCGCAGCAGAGCGTGATGGAGTTTTTGCTTATTAATCACCCGCTCGATTGCCCGATTTGCGATCAGGGCGGCGAATGTCAGTTGCAGGATCTGGCGGTTGGTTACGGCAATTCCGGCTCGCGCTATCAGGAAGAAAAGCGCGTTGTTTTTGTCAAGAATGTTGGCCCGCTGGTGAGCGCTGCCGAGATGAGCCGCTGCATTCAGTGCACGCGCTGCGTTCGCTTCGGGCAGGAAGTCGCGGGCATTATGGAGCTGGGCATGGGCGGCCGTGGCGAGCATTCCGAGATTCTGTCGTTTGTCGGCAAGTCGGTAGATTCCGAACTGTCGGGCAACATGATTGACGTGTGCCCGGTCGGCGCGTTGACATCCAAGCCGTTCCGCTACAGCGCACGGACATGGGAGTTGCAACGCCGCAAATCGGTGAGCCCGCACGACGGCCTCAATGCAAATCTGCAAATTCAGGTCAAGGGTGACCGCGTGATGCGCGTGTTGCCGCGCGAGAACGAAGCGGTTAACGAGTGCTGGATTTCGGATCGTGATCGTTTCAGCTACGAAGGCCTGTACACCGAGGATCGTCTGACCTCACCGATGGTCAAGACCGACGGCGTCTGGCATCAGGCGAGCTGGCAAGATGCATTGACCGCAGCAGCCAGCGCGATTGCGTCAACCGTCAAAGCGCAGGGCGGCAATGCGTTGACGGTGCTCATGGGACCGCACTCAACGCTCGAAGAATCCTACCTCGCCAAACAAATCGCGACCGCGGTTGGCTCAAGCAGCATTGACCATCGCTTGCGTGTGACTGATCCGTTGCTGGACTCGGGCGGCGGCATTCCGTGGCTTGGACTGAAGGTTTCTGACTTTGCGACCGTTGATCGCTTTTTGGTCGTTGGCGCAAGCCTTCGTCAGGAGCAACCATTGATCGCCAGCCGCATTCGCGCTCGCGTGAAAAAAGGCGCGATGCTCTCAGTGATTTCGTCGGTTGATGATGATTTGCTGTGCCCTGTTGCTGCCAAAGTAATCGTCAAGCCTTCCAGCATGGTGTGGGAGCTTGCAGGCGTCGTTGTGGCGCTCGCGAAGCGTCTCGAAACATCACCTCCTGCCCTGAACGTAACGCCATCGGTTGAAGCCGAGCGCATTGCCGCTGCGCTGGTATCTGGCAAAAAAGTGGCTGTGCTGCTTGGTGATTTGGCGTTGTCCGGCGCTGATGCGTCGCAACTCGAAGCGTTGGCCGCGAACATCGCAGAGATGTCGGGCGGCACGAGTGGTCGTCTGATTCTGTCTGCGTCAACCGTTTCAGCTTATGTGGCCGGTGCGGTTCCGGGCGCTGGCGGCAAGTCGGCGCGGGAGGCGTTGACCAGCGGCGCGGGAGCCATGTTGCTCATTGGCTTGGAGCCTGAACTCGATACTGCATATGGGCTCAGTGCCTCAAACGCACTAAAGTCGACTTCTAAGGTAATCGCACTCGTAGCCCACGTTAATCAAGCGATGCGGGATAAAGCTGATGTGCTTTTGCCCATCGCACCGTTCACTGAAACATCGGGTACATACGTCTCGCAAGACGGAACGGTTCAATCGTTCACCGGAGTTGTGCGTCCGCTTGGCGAAACGCGTCCCGGTTGGAAAGCATTGCGCGTATTGGGCGACTTGTTGCACGCCAACGTAGGCAGCTTTAACAGCAGCGAAGACGTGAAAGCAGCTGCGCTTGCCGGATTCGACGCAATGAAACTTGGCGCGGTGCCAGCTGGAATCGCTTCGGTGAAATTGACGACCAGCACCGGTCTTGAGCGCGTCGCCGACGTGCCGATCTATCACGCTGATCCGCTGGTGCGGCGCGGCCTCGCGCTGTCGCGCTCGGCCTACGGCAAGCAGGCGCACGTGCGCATGAACGCCGAGACGGCAAAACTACTGAATCTGGCCGACGGTGCGACCGTAACTGTGACGCAAGGCGCTGGCAGTGCAACGTCAACTCTGTGTGTCGATGCATCGGTTCCGCATGGCGCAGTGCGCGTTCCTCTAGCGACAGAAACGTCGGCACAACTCGGCGCAACAACCGATCCGATCACGGTGGTGGCTGCATGAGCAACCCCTTCGAACTGGTACTCGGCACCGACTATCCCGCAGTGACCTACGCGTTGTGGACGCTGGTCAAGATCTTGGTGATCGTCGTTCCGATTACGTTGTGCGTGGCGTTTCTGACGTTGTGGGAACGCAAAGTGATCGGTTGGATGCAGGTGCGTATCGGACCGAACCGGGTGGGCTTTGGCTGGTTGCAACCGTTCGCCGACGTGTTCAAACTGTTGCTCAAAGAGATCGTTGTTCCGACCGGTGCCAACAAGGCGTTGTTTTTCATCGCGCCACTGCTTTCCATCGGCCCGGCGCTCGCGGCATGGGCGGTGATTCCGTTTGATCCCACGTTGGTGTTGGCCAACGCGAACGCCGGTCTGCTCTACATCCTCGCGCTCACATCGGTCGGTGTTTATGGCGTGATCTTGGCGGGTTGGGCGTCAAATTCGAAATATGCGTTCATTGGTTGCATGCGTTCGGCCGCACAAATCGTGTCGTACGAAATCGCGATGGGCTTTGCATTGGTCGGCGTGCTGATGTCCGCGAACAGCCTGAACTTGAGTGACATCGTCAACGCACAAGCAGGCGGGTTGTCGCAGTGGTATTTCATTCCGCTGTTTCCGTTGTTCATTGTGTATTTCATCTCGGGTGTGGCCGAAACCAATCGCCATCCGTTTGACGTGGCCGAAGGCGAATCCGAGATCGTTGCGGGCTTCCACGTCGAGTATTCCGGCGTAACCTTCGCGATTTTCTTCCTCGCCGAATACGCGAACATGATTTTGATCGCCGTGCTGGTCAGCGTGATGTTCCTGGGCGGTTGGTTGTCGCCGCTGCCGATCACCAACGAGCTCGCTGTGTTCGGCATGAAACCATTCGCCGACGGTTTCTTCTGGCTCGCCGCCAAAGTGTTCTTCGTGCTGTTCTTCTTCCTGTGGATTCGCGCGTCGTTCCCGCGCTATCGCTATGACCAGATCATGCGCCTCGGCTGGAAAATTTTTATCCCCGTCACACTCGTCTACATCGTGTTCCTTGCGATCGTTATGCAGACGCCGTGGGCTTCGGCATTCCACTAGAAGCGAGTTTTCATGATCGCATCCGTCAAACATTTTTTCTCGACCTTCCTGTTGTGGGAGTTGCTCAAAGGCCTCTCGATCACCGGGCGCTATTTGTTCGCGCGCAAAATCACGGTGCAGTTCCCCGAAGAGAAAACGCCGCAAGGCCCCCGTTTTCGCGGCCTTCACGCACTGCGCCGTTACGAGAATGGCGAAGAGCGCTGCATCGCGTGCAAGCTGTGCGAGGCTGTGTGCCCCGCGATGGCCATCACCATCGAATCCGAGGTTCGTGACGATGGCTCGCGCCGTACGACGCGCTATGACGTGGATCTCACCAAGTGCATCTTCTGCGGTTTTTGTGAAGAAAGCTGCCCGGTTGATTCCATCGTCGAAACGCGCATCCTTGAGTACCACGGCGAGAAACGTGGTGATCTGTACTACACCAAAGAAATGCTGCTCGCCGTCGGTGATCGTTACGAAAAACAAATTGCGGCCGACAGAGCCGCTGACGCGAGGTTCCGCTAGCGCGGCCACTCATCATGCCTGAATTCGCCACCATCGTTTTCTACGTTTTCTCCGCGGTCATGCTGTTCGCAGCGTCACGCGTGATCAGCGTCAAAAATCCCGTTCATGCCGCGCTGTTTTTGGTGCTCGCATTCTTCTCGGCCTCGGCGCTGTGGATGTTGTTGAAAGCCGAATTCCTCGCCATCGCGCTGGTGCTTGTCTACGTTGGTGCAGTCATGGTGCTGTTCTTGTTCGTCGTGATGATGCTCGATATCAACGTTGAAGAACTGCGCAAACAGTTCCGCAGCTATCTTCCTGTGGGATTGTTGGTGGGCGCTGCGGTACTAGTTGAAATGGTATTGCTGCTCAGCTTGTCGTTCGGCAAAAAAGTCGGCACGACGGGTGGCACCAATGCGGTGGTAATCGATGGCAGCAACACCAAGGCGCTCGGCATTGAACTGTTCACAAAATACATTTACGCCGTTGAAATCGCCGGTGTGCTGCTGCTCGTGGCAATCGTTGCCGCGATTGCGCTGACGCTGCGTGATCGTCGCGAAACGCGTTATCAGAATCCTGGTGAACAGGTACTGGTGAAGCGCAACGATCGTCTGCGCATTTTGAAAATCGCCTCTGAAAAACCAACCGCTGCTGAGACACCCGTCGCTGCTACGGTTGCGTCAAACGCAGGGGCGACCAAATAATGTCCTTCGAGCCCACCCTCAATCACTATCTGATCGTGGCCGCTGCGCTGTTCACGATCAGCATCATCGGTATTTTCATCAATCGCCGCAACGTCATCATTCTGTTGATGGCTATCGAGTTGATGCTGCTGGCCGTCAACCTGAACTTCATCGCGTTCTCAAGCTATCTGGGCGACCTCAGCGGACAGGTATTTGTGTTCTTCATCCTCACAGTGGCGGCAGCGGAGTCTGCGATAGGTCTCGCGATTCTCGTCGTGCTGTTCCGCAACGTCGGCTCCATTGACGTGAACCAAATTGGCAAGCTGAAGGGATAGGACGCTTTGAAACTTACCTATCTCATCGTCCCGTTCGCGCCGCTCATTGCGTCCATCCTCGCTGGGTTGTTCGGCAAGAAAATTGGTCGCAGCGGCGCACACTGGCTCACCATTCTCGGCGTACTCGTTTCGTTTATCGCGTCCTGTTTTGTGTTCGCCGACGTGCTCAAAGGCAACACGTTTAACGGCCCGCTTTACACATGGATGGTGTCGGGCGGCATTCGTTTTGAGGTCGGATTTCTGATCGACACACTGACCGTCACCATGATGCTGGTTGTGACGTCAGTGTCGCTGATGGTGCATATCTACACCGTCGGCTACATGCACGATGACCCCGGCTATCAGCGCTTCTTTAGCTACATCTCGCTGTTCACGTTCTCGATGTTGATGCTGGTGATGAGCAACAACTTCCTGCAACTGTTCTTCGGCTGGGAAGCGGTGGGTCTGGTGTCGTATTTGTTGATCGGCTTCTGGTACACCAAGCCGACGGCTATCTTCGCCAACATGAAGGCGTTCCTCGTTAACCGCGTGGGCGACTTGGGCTTCCTGTTGGGCATCGCTTTGGTGCTGGCATACACGGGTAGCTTGGACTACAAAACAGTGTTTGAAAAAGCACCATCGCTCGCGAACATCTCGATCATCATGGGCCCGTTCGGCGTCGTCTCACTGATGACTGCGACCTGTATCCTGCTGTTCATCGGCGCGATGGGCAAATCGGCTCAGGTGCCGTTGCACGTGTGGTTGCCCGATTCGATGGAAGGCCCGACTCCGATCTCAGCACTCATTCACGCGGC
>JANXNO010000251.1 GCA_025354075.1 Burkholderiales bacterium
GTCGGGCGAGCCGATTACGCGGAGCAACAACGAGTCACGTGCTGCACCCGGCGTCTGCGCTGCAGCGGGAAGGTCATTGAGCTTGAAGAACACACCTTTGCTTGTGCCGCCACGCATGTAGGTGGCGGGGATTTTGATTTGTGCCGGATGCGTGCTCATGCAGTTGCTCCTTCAAGAAAATCCTTGGCAAAGCGCTGCAACACACCACCCGCGTCATAGATCGAAACTTCCTCGGCGGTATCTAGACGACACGTCACCGGCACGTCTACGACCTCGCCATTCCTGCGATTGATCACCAGCGTCAGCGTCGCACGTGGCGTGCGTTCGCCGATGACGTCGAACGTCTCGGTGCCATCAATTCCCAGCGTCAAACGCGTCGTGCCGGTCTTGAATTCCAGCGGCAGCACGCCCATGCCGATCAGGTTGGTGCGGTGAATACGCTCGAAGCCTTCAGCCGCGATGGCCTCAACGCCCGCGAGGCGCACGCCCTTCGCCGCCCAGTCACGTGACGAGCCCTGACCGTAGTCGGCACCCGCGATGATGATTAACGGCTGCTTGCGATCCATGTAGGTTTCAATCGCCTCCCACATGCGCACGACTTTGCCCTCCGGCTCAACGCGGGCGAGCGACCCCTTCTTGACCTTTCCATCAATCACGGCCATTTCGTTCACGAGCTGAGGGTTCGCAAAGGTTGCGCGCTGCGCAGTCAAGTGATCGCCGCGATGCGTTGCGTACGAATTGAAGTCCTCTTCCGGCAAGCCCATCTTCGCGAGGTATTCGCCCGCTGCGCTATCGAGCAGGATCGCGTTTGACGGCGAGAGATGATCGGTCGTGATGTTGTCGGGCAGCACAGCGAGCGGGCGCAGGCCGCGCAAAGTGCGCTCGCCTGCCAGCGCGCCTTCCCAATACGGTGGGCGGCGGATGTAGGTGCTTTGGGCACGCCAGTCGTACAGCGGACTGATCTTTTCCGTGCCCACTGCAGCGAAGGTGAACATCGGGTCGTAGACTCGGCGGAAATGCTCGGGCTTCACGCTGCAGGCCACAATCGCGTCGATCTCGTCATCGCTTGGCCAAATGTCTTTCAGCGTGACTGGTTTGCCATCTTTATCAATGCCGAGCGCGTCTTTCTCGATGTCGAAACGCACGGTGCCAGCGATGGCGTACGCCACAACAAGTGGCGGCGAAGCGAGGAAGGCCTGCTTCGCGTAGGGATGAATGCGACCGTCGAAATTGCGGTTGCCCGAAAGCACCGCTGCCGCATACAAATCGCGATCAATGATTTCTTTCTGGATCGCCGGATCGAGCGCACCGCTCATGCCGTTGCACGTCGTGCAGGCGAAACCGACGATACCGAAGCCGAGCTTCTCCAACTCCGCCAGAAGTTTCGACTCTTCGAGATAAAGCTGCACAGCCTTCGATCCGGGTGCCAACGATGACTTCACCCAAGGCTTGCGCGTCAGCCCACGTGCATTCGCGTTACGCGCGAGCAGGCCCGCTGCGATCACATTGCGGGGATTACTGGTGTTGGTGCAACTTGTAATTGCCGCAATGATCACGGCACCATCGGGCATCGTGCCGTCGCTGGCTGCGGGCATCGACCATTCACCCGAAATGCCACGCTCGGCGAGTGCTGTTGTCGGCAGGCGCTTGTGCGGATTCGATGGGCCTGCCATATTGCGCACCACGCTCGACAAATCGAACTTCAGCACACGTTCGTAAACGGCGGTCGTTAGCGAATCTGCCCACAGGCCTGCAACTTTCGCATACGTCTCAACGAGCTTCACCTGCGCATCCTCGCGCCCAGTGAGCTTGAGATAAGTGATGGTCTGCTGGTCGATGTAGAACATCGCTGCGGTCGCGCCGAACTCCGGAGTCATGTTCGAAATCGTCGCGCGATCACCGAGCGTCAAAGCCGTTGCGCCTTCTCCATAAAACTCAAGATAAGCGCCGACGACCTTCGAGTTGCGCAGGAATTCGGTCAGCGCGAGCACGATGTCGGTGGCCGTGATGTTCGGCTGCGGCTTGCCGGTGAGTTCGACGCCGATGATGTCTGGCAGCCGCATCCACGAAGCGCGGCCCAGCATCACGCTCTCGGCCTCAAGACCGCCAACGCCAATGGCGATCACGCCGAGTGCATCAACGTGTGGTGTGTGGCTATCGGTGCCGACCAGCGTATCGGGAAAGGCCACGCCGTCTTTCGCATGCACGACCGGTGACATGCGCTCCAGGTTGATCTGGTGCATGATGCCGTTGCCGGGCGGGATAACCTCCATGTTTTTGAACGCTTTTTTCGTCCAGTCGATGAAGTGAAAGCGATCCGCATTGCGGCGATCTTCTACTGCGCGATTTTTGGCGAATGCATTCGGATCGTCGCCGTTGTATTCCACCGCCAGCGAATGATCGACGATCAGCTGCGTTGGCACCACGGGGTTCACCTTGGCCGGATCGCCGCCCATATCGGCAATCGCGTCGCGCAACCCGGCGAGGTCAACCAGAGCGGTTTGACCAAGAATATCGTGACATACGACACGCGCAGGAAACCACGGAAAATCGAGATCGCGTTTGCGTTCGATGAGCTGCTTGAGCGAATCGGTCAGCGTCGCCGGATCGCAGCGGCGCACGAGATTTTCCGCGTGAACCCGCGAGGTGTATGGCAGCTTTTCGTAGGTGCCGGGCGCAATGCGATTGACCGCGGCACGGGTGTCAAAGTATTCAAGGGTCGTGCCGGGAAGGGGCTTGCGGTCTGAAGTATTCATGGCAATCGTCAAACTATCGCCGTATGTTGGCGGAATGGTTTAAAGCTCGGCAAGCGCGTCGCGCAAAGCGAGGAGGAAAAGAGAGGGAGCGTGGCGCAGACCACGGTGGTCAGCTCGCAAGCTGACGCGGTTGCGCGGTGCGCAGTGCCAGCGCGGTTTAAGCGGGTCGCTATTGCGAGAGCAGGAAGCTCACCCGCTGCGAAAACTCTTTCCGCGCTTGTTCGCCCTTCGATTTGGCAATGGCCGACTCCACCTGCTCGCGTAGCGCCAGCAGCTCTTTGGCAGACATTGCGCGTTCTACTTTGAGTAGCAGCAGCACGCTGCGCAACCCGAGTTCGGACACGGCCCGCACAAATTCGGGATACAGCAGCTTTTGTTGCGCAGCCTCGTCGACCGTATGCGTGGCCTTGAGTTCCACAACGTCGGCCATCGGCGCGGACAACGGCGTGGCACCCCGCGTAAATGCTGCCGACGGTGCAGCCACCGGGGCCGCAGGTGACGCGGTCGCAGTCGAAGCCGCAGCCGCAGGCGGAAGCTGCGCCGTCACCGATCCGTCGGCAACGACCACCTCTATCAGACCCAATTCCGCCAGACGCGCCAGCCCGTCGCGCCCCACTGGCAATTGTGACGCCAGTTGGCTGTATTCCGCCGCCGTCTTGTCGCCGTAAACCATCAGCAACAAGGTGCGTAACGGCGCGGTCAACTCTCCGGAGCGTCCTGCCAGCGCGGCGCGCCCGAGGGCGCTTTTTCTGATGTGATCTCCCGGTTGCATGGATTCGCGCTGACGATCTAAGGCAATACATACAGTCTACGCCGAACGCAATACCGGTAGATAAATTCATGGCTGAGGAATTACCCGCGTTGTTGCATCGGTACAAATGTCTGATCTTCCGGCCCCACATAATTGGCGCTGGGTCGAATGATCTTGCCGTCGATGCGTTGTTCGATCACGTGCGCCGCCCACCCGCTGGTGCGCGAGATCACAAACAGCGGGGTGAACATCGCCGTCGGCACGCCCATCATGTGATAGCTCACGGCCGAAAACCAGTCGAGATTCGGGAACATTTTTTTGATGTCCCACATCACCGTTTCAAGGCGCTCGGCAATGCTGAACATTTTCATGTCGTTGGCATCTTTTGAGAGCTGGCGCGCGACTTCCTTGATGACCACGTTGCGCGGATCACTGACCGTGTACACCGGGTGGCCGAAGCCGATGACCACCTGTTTGGCTTCAACGCGAGCCTTGATGTCGGCCTCGGCTTCATCGGGAGAGTCGTAACGTTTTTGCGTTTCGAATGCGACCTCGTTCGCGCCGCCATGCTTCGGCCCGCGCAGTGCAGCGATGCCCGCTGTGATCGCGCTGAACATGTCGCTGCCGGTGCCCGCAACCACGCGCGCGGCAAAGGTTGACGCGTTGAACTCATGCTCCGCGTATAGGATTAGCGACACATGCATCGCCTTGACCCAGCTCTCTGGTGGTTTTTTGCCATGTAGCAAATGCAGAAAGTGTCCGCCGATTGAATCGTCATCGGTCTCAACGTCAATGCGCTTGCCGTTGTGACTGTAGTGATACCAGTACAGCATCATCGAACCGAGCGACGCCATCAGCTTGTCGGCAATATCTTTTGCGCCCGGATGATTGTGGTCATCCTTCTCGGGCGATACGCAACCGAGCACGGACACCGCTGTGCGCATCACGTCCATCGGATGGGCGCTCGGCGGCAATTGCTCCAGCGCGACTTTGACCGTAGCAGGCACACCGCGCAGCGACTTCAGTTTGGTCTTGTAGCCCGCGAGTTCGGCGATGGTCGGTAGCTTGCCGTGAACCAGCAGATAAGCGATTTCTTCAAACTCGCAAACGTTGGCAATGTCCAGAATGTCATAGCCCCGATAAGCCAGATCGTTGCCGGTGCGACCGACCGTGCAGAGTGCGGTGTTGCCAGCCGTCGTGCCCGAGAGGGCTACAGATTTTTTGGGCTTGAAGGCTCCGGCGGGAGCGGTGGTCGTATCACTCATATTTGTTTCTCCGTAGGGTGCGCATCAAAATGCGCACCTGGTTTCGTCATTCACGCTCGGTGCGCACTTAGGTGCGCACCCTACTTCATTACCAAAAATGTTCTTTGCTTAGATAGTGCGACGGGATCGCGAATTACTCGTTGAGCGTCGTCTCATCAAAAAATTGCTGCCGAACAGGAGCAACACGAGCGAACTTGCTGTAACCGCCGCAATTGACGCTGTTGGAACTGGTACGGCGGGTTGCGCTTGAACGAATGAGATAGGACTGCCCGCAGCATCGTATGCAAATCGTCCAATTGTTGGAATCGTTTGATTCTCTCCGCAAAGAAATCTAAAAGTGACGTCAACGTACAAGGGTTTCCCAGATGCATCAAGTTCGTACCGCAGTATCGTGAACTCTCCGTATAGCGTGTTGCATCCGTTGCCATCAATCGACACATCAAGTCCAGGATATCCAGTCGGTTCAAATCCAGCGCGCTGCGCGAGTAAGTAAATACCCGGCTCCAAGATGCGGGTCGTCTTTCGAGTCGACAGCTGAAGGTCGAATCCATTGCTGAAGGTAAGTGGAGGGGTCTCCGCTATGAAGCTAGTCGAGCTTGGTATGCCATCAATATTTTTTCCAGTGAATGAAATAGTTCGTTCGTTGGAAGAGAAGCGCGAAACTGGCCCAGCGATTCCGCCGCTAGCCTCGAAAAGCCAGGTCGATGCGCCGTAGCTAGTGCCGAAAAGCGATGACATGAGGATCGCTGTGACGTAACGCATTATGGTATCCCGGAGAAGCGAAACGCGTCCGGGGCTCACCGTAGCAAACGGACGCGTATCAATTTGCCTTGACGCGCTGCGCTTCTCAAGGCTACGTCCGTCACAAATTGTGCGGGAGAAACGCATTACTTCTTCGCTGCAAATAAAGCGTCAAGGTGCGACTCAAACGCGTGATAACCAATTCGGTCATAAAGCTCGTCACGTGTCTGCATGGTCTCAAGGACGTTCTTCTGATGGCCGTCATGGCGAATCGCCTCGTACACGTTTTCTGCGGCCTTGTTTGCCGCGCGGAACGCGGACAGCGGGTACAGCACTATGCCGCAGCCTGCGCTCTTCAATTCTTCAACCGTGAACAGCGGTGTCTGCCCGAACTCTGTGATGTTGGCGAGCACTGGCACCTTCACCGCATCAACAAACTTGCGATACGTCGGCAGGTCGTACGCAGCTTCGGCGAAGATGCCGTCGGCACCGGCTTCTACGCACTTGATGGCGCGTTCGATCGCGGCGTCGACGCCGTGAACCTGAATGGCGTCGGTGCGGGCGATCAGGAAGAAATCGGGGTCGGTTTTGGCGTCGGCGGCGGCTTTCACGCGGT
>JANXNO010000261.1 GCA_025354075.1 Burkholderiales bacterium
GCGGCCCCGGCAAAGGCGGCGTTCGCTTTCACCCGGATGTGAGCATTGATGAAGTGATGGCGCTTGCGGGATGGATGACGGTGAAAAACGCCGCCCTCAACCTGCCCTATGGCGGTGCCAAAGGTGGCGTTCGCGTCGACCCTAAATCGCTCACCCGCCCCGAACTGGAGCGCCTGACACGCCGCTACACCAGCGAAATCGGCCTCATCATCGGGCCCGACAAAGACATCCCCGCCCCCGACGTCAACACCAACGACCAGATCATGGCGTGGATGATGGACACCTATTCAATGAACACCGGTGCGACAGCAACAGGTGTAGTCACGGGCAAACCGATTGCGCTGGGCGGATCGCTGGGGCGCAAGGAAGCCACAGGTCGCGGCGTCTATATCGCGGCCCGCGAAACAGCGCGGGCGATGAATCTGGACATCACCGGTGCCCGCATTGTGGTGCAGGGGTTTGGCAACGTGGGCGGTATTGCTGCACGTTTATTCAAGGCTGCGGGCGCAAAAGTGATCGGCTTGCAGGACGTAAGCGGCTCCGTCACAAACGAAGCAGGCATTGATGTTGATACGGCGCTCGACTTCGTCGCCAACGGCGGCAAGCTGAGCGAGTTTCACGGCGTGACGCCTATCACAGAGGCGGAATTCTGGGATCTGAAGAGCGACATTTTCGTCCCCGCGGCACTAGAAAACCAGCTCCCCGAAGAGCGCGCAAAAACCATCTCCACGAAGCTGGTAGTCGAAGGCGCGAACGGCCCGACCACGCCCGCAGCAGACGATATCCTGCATGATCGCGGCATCCTCGTAGTCCCCGACGTCATCGCCAACGCAGGCGGCGTCACGGTGAGCTACTTCGAATGGGTGCAAGACTTCTCAAGCTTCTTCTGGACCGAAGCAGAGATCAACGACCGGCTGGAACGCATCATGGTGGAAGCGCTCAAAGCAGTGGTGCATACGGCGGAGAAGAACAAAGTGTCATTACGGACGTCAGCGTTCATCATCGCTTGTACGAGGGTACTCACCGCAAGGGAGCTTCGCGGCTTGTATCCGTAAGCTCTGTCCCCTCTCCCGCAAGCGGGAGAGGGTTAGGGTGAGGGTGGCGGCACGGTCTAAAAGGAGGCTGTCTCAACATCCCCGTTCGCCCTGAGCTTGTCGAAGGGTTTGACAGGATGGAGTTTGGCGTCTGCCGCGTTCCCGCTCATGCCGCGGGGCAGTTACCTTTTTTGCTTCGCCAAAAAAGGTAACCGAAAAAAGGCGACCCCGACATTCGCCCTCATCCTGCGGTGCTCGCAACAGGCGGCGCGGTCGGAAACTCGCTTCGCTCTAACAGCCGACCGCTTTATCCGCCTGTTGCTCCGCTCCTCGGGGTCGAATACACGGGGACCCGGTCGG
>JANXNO010000271.1 GCA_025354075.1 Burkholderiales bacterium
TGACGCTCTGGACCTACGAAGGCCCGCCGCATGTCGGCGCGATGCGTGTAGCCACGGCTATGAAGGACGTGCACTATGTGCTGCACGCACCGCAGGGCGACACGTACGCCGACTTGCTGTTCACTATGATTGAGCGCCGCACCGCGCGGCCACCCGTCACCTACACCACGTTTCAGGCACGCGATTTGGGTGGCGACACCGCGGAGCTATTCAAGACCGCGGCCAAAGACGCTTACGAACGGTTTAAGCCCAAAGCCATGTTGGTAGGCTCCTCATGCACAGCCGAGCTGATTCAGGACGATCCCGGCGGCCTAGCCAAGGCATTGAACTTACCCATCCCGGTAGTTCCGCTTGAACTCCCTTCGTACCAGAAAAAAGAAAACTGGGGCGCGGCAGAAACGTTCTATCAAATCGTGCGAACCCTAGCGAAACCTCGCGCTGCGGACAAAGTGCGCGGTGCACGGCCTCGCTGTAATATTCTCGGGCCAAGTGCACTGGGTTTTCGACATCGCGATGATGTTCGCGAAATTTCGAATTTGTTGCGCGAATTGGGCGTTGACGTCAACGTCGTCGCGCCACTTGATGCCACGGTCGATGACATTGCTCGCCTGACGGACGCTGACTTCAACGTCGTGCTGTACCCTGAAATCGGCGGCCAGGCGGCATCCTGGTTACTTCGTAACTTCAAGCTTCCCGCCACCAAAACTGTCCCAATCGGTATCGGCGCAACGCGAGACTTCATTGGTGAAGTTGCAGCATTAATCAACGTGGACGCAGCTGAACTGTTGGCGCGTGCACCGGGCTCACGCGCCACCTGGTACGCAAAGTCGGTTGATTCGACCTACCTCACCGGCAAACGAGTATTTATCTTTGGTGATGCGACGCATGTGATTTCGGCGGCTCGCATCGCACAAGACGAGCTTGGCTTCAAGGTCGTCGGTCTTGGCACCTACAGCCGCGAATTCGCCCGTGAAGTGCGCGAAGCGGCGGCTCATTACGGCGTGGAAGCGCTCATCACGGACGACTATCTGGACGTCGAAGAGCGCGTGCAGGCATTACAGCCCGAGCTGGTACTCGGCACACAGATGGAGCGGCACATCTCGAAACGTCTTGGTGTGCCTTGTGCCGTCATCTCGGCTCCGGTTCATGTGCAGGATTATCCGGCCCGCTACTCACCCCAGATGGGCTTTGAGGGCGCCAATGTGCTGTTTGACACTTGGGTGCACCCCCTGATGATGGGCCTTGAAGAGCACCTTCTCGGTATGTTCAGGGGAGACTTCGAATTTCATGAAGATGCAGCACCATCGCACTTGGGCGGTGGCCGAAAAGTTGGTGCAGACACCTTGCCCGTCGAGGCGCAGCTTGATACGGCAATAGAAAACGCCACGCCCGAGCAACTTCAGGTGGCCGTCGTTGCGACCACTGAGGCATTAACCATCGCGGCTGGCAGCAGCGTGGCGCCATGGGCCGCAGACGCCGAAAAAGAGCTACGCAAGATTCCTTTTTTTGTTCGCGGCAAGGCCCGCCGAAATACCGAACGCTACGCCCATGAGCATGGCATACCCGTAATCACCATCGAGACTTTATACGATGCAAAAGCACACTACAGCCGCTGATATTCATGCGGCTCAAACGGCGCAAACCCTGCGTCCGGCGATGCGTGTGGTCATGGTCACAATGGACAGCCACCTGGCCGGTGCCACCGAACGCGCCACGCGGACGCTCCTGAAGTCGATGCCCGGATTACAAGTCGATATTCACGCAGCTGCGGAATGGGGCGACAACCCGGAGGCGCTCGCACGGTGTCAAGCCGACATCGCACGCGGCGACATCGTGATCGCCTCCATGCTGTTTCTTGAAGATCACTTTCTGCCCGTGCTTCCCGCGTTGAAAGCGCGTCGCGACCATTGTGATGCGATGGTGTGCGCGATGTCCGCTGGCGAGGTGACCAAGCTCACGCGAATGGGCAAATTCGACATGCACGCACCCGCCACCGGAGCGATGGCGTTCTTGAAAAAGCTGCGACCCAAGGCGCCTGCTGAAGGTGCGGCACCGAGCAAGGGCACCGCAGGCGCACAGCAGATGAAAATGCTGCGTACATTGCCAAAGATTCTGCGCTTCATCCCCGGCACCGCTCAAGACGTGCGCGCGTACTTTTTGACCCTTCAATACTTTTTGGCGGGCTCCGAGCAAAACATTGCCCACATGATTCAGTTCTTGGTTGATCGGTATGCCGACGGTGCGCGCCGGGGCTTGCGAGGCGCTGTCAGGACACACGAGCCGGTGACCTATCCCGACGTCGGCATCTACCACCCGCAGATGAAGCATGCTACGGCCGTTGCAGGCATGTCGCAAAAACTCGAAGCACTTCCTCTAGTAGCCACCGCTGGAACACGCGGCACGGTCGGAATTTTGCTAATGCGCTCGTACCTGTTGGCCGGTAACGCCGATCACTATCGCGGAGTGATTGCAGCAATGGAAGCGCGCGGCCTTCGCGTCATTCCGGCGTTTGCCACCGGTCTCGACGGGCGCCCCGCGATCGAGGCGTACTTTTTGAAAGACGGACGATCGACGATAGACGCGCTCGTGTCGCTGACAGGGTTCTCCCTAGTGGGTGGGCCCGCCTACAACGACGCCAAAGCCGCAGAAGATATTCTCTCCCGACTCGATGTGCCCTACCTGGCGGTAACGCCAGTCGAGTTTCAGACGCTGGATCAATGGGGTGGATCGTCACGTGGACTGCTACCCGTAGAGTCGACCATGATGGTCGCTATTCCCGAGCTCGACGGCGCGGCGGGCCCCATGGTGTTCGGCGGACGTGGCAGCGCCACGCAAATCGCGTGCACGGGATGCGCACATGGCTGTAAGTTCACCAATGTCGCCGAGACGCACGACATGCATAGCTGTATCGAACGCGCGGACATGTTGGCGGCGCGTACCGCGAAGCTGGTGGATTTGCGCCGATCCGAGCGCGCAACCCGGAGAGTGGCGGCGGTCATCTTCAACTTTCCACCAAACGCGGGCAATACTGGTACAGCAGCGTTTTTGTCGGTATTTGAGTCGCTATTCAATACGCTTATAGCGATGAAACGGGAAGGCTACACGGTCGAGGTGCCCGCGACTGTTGACGACCTGCGCAACAGCATTATCAATGGCAACGCCACGCGTTACGGCGCTGCCGCTAACGTATTTGCCCGCATTCCCGCAAACGATCACGTCAAGCGCGAGCGCTTCCTCAAGGAAATTGAATCGCAGTGGGGCCATGCGCCCGGCAAGCACCAAAGCGACGGCAGCAGCATCTTTGTGCTCGGAGAACGCTTTGGGAATATTTTCGTCGGCATACAACCAGCGTTTGGGTACGAAGGCGATCCAATGCGTCTCTTGTTTGAGGGCGGTTTCGCTCCGACGCATGCTTTCTCCGCTTTTTATCGCTGGTTACGGGAAGATTTTGCTGCCAGCGCGGTGCTGCATTTTGGTACCCACGGCGCGCTTGAATTTATGCCGGGCAAGCAAAGCGGCATGTCAGCCACCTGCTGGCCAGATCGTCTGATTGGAGACCTGCCGAACTTCTACCTGTACGCGTCAAACAATCCATCGGAAGGCACGATTGCGAAGCGCCGCGCCGCAGCCACGCTCATCAGCTACCTCACACCGCCCGTTGCGCAAGCCGGGCTGTACAAAGGCCTCGTTGATTTGAAGGCATCTCTGGAGCGATATCGCAGCCTCGAGCCCGAGGCACAGCGCGAGCGCGACGAGCTCTCGGTGATGATTCAGGCGCAAGCGTTGGAACTCGACCTGATTAAGCTGGAACCGGCGTGGGGCGACACCTCGGAGGTCAGAATTATGCGGCTCACAGAAGCCTTGCTTGAAGTGGAATACACGCTGATTCCGCATGGTTTGCACGTTGTAGGTCAAGCGCCGACGCCCGCTGAGCGCGTAGACCTGCTGCTGTCCTGTGCCGAAGCCTCACACGACATGCGACCACAACGCGCGGTCATTGAGGCGCTTGTCGCCGGCCGCTCGCCCGAGGTCGCGCTTGCGATGGACACCACGAATTATCCCGATCCAGACGCGCTTGCCAAAACGTTGACGATGTTGCGTGAACTGACTGTTGCCGATAAATTGATGTCAGAGGATCACGAGATCGACGGCATCCTGCACGCACTGGACGGTAAGTTTCTGCGTCCAGCACCGGGCGGTGATTTGCTTCGCACTCCGTCGATCCTGCCGACTGGGCGCAATCTGCACGGCTTCGATCCCTTCCGTATACCCAGCAATTACGCGGTTAAAGACGGCGCACGTCAAGCCGAACGCGTGCTTGCACGGCACCTGGCAGACGGCAATCCGTTTCCTGAATCCATCGCGATCGTACTGTGGGGAACAGACAACCTGAAGAGCGAAGGCGGCCCTATTGCACAGGCGCTCGCCTTGATGGGGGCCAAACCGCGCTTTGACAGCTATGGTCGTCTGGCGGGCGCCGAACTGGTTCCGCTTGAACTGCTGGGACGCCCGCGGGTTGACGCGGTGATTACGCTGTCCGGCATCTTCCGCGACCTGTTGCCGCTGCAAGTGAAATTGCTCGCAGAAGCCGCGTTTATGGCGGCTAGCGCCAGCGAACCCCTCGATCAAAACTTTATTCGCAAGCACGCGCTGGCCTACATTGCTGAGCACGGCGGAGACATGGAAACCGCATCGCTGCGTGTGTTCGGTAACGCCGAAGGCACCTACGGCTCAAATATCAACAGCTTGGTGGACAACGGCCGCTGGGAAGACGGCGATGAGTTGGCTGAAACCTACAGTCGCCGTAAAGGCTTTGCCTATGGGCGCAGCGGTCGCCCGATGCAGCAATCCAGGCTGTTGCAAAGTGTGTTGTCAAAGGTCGATCTTGCGTACCAAAACCTCGACTCGGTCGAGTTGGGTGTAACAACGATCGACACGTATTTTGATACGCTGGGCGGCGTGAGCCGCGCCATCAAGCGAGCAAAAGGACCCGATGCCGCCATCGCTCCAGTCTATATCGGCGACCAAACTCGCGACAGCAGCGGCGGCGGCACGGTGCGTACCTTAAGCGAACAGGTATCACTCGAAACACGTACCCGTATGTTGAATCCAAAGTGGTACGAGGGCATGCTCAAACACGGCTACGAGGGCGTGCGCCAGATCGAAGTGCACGTGACCAACACCATGGGTTGGTCGGCCACCACAGGTGAAGTCGAGCCGTGGGTCTATCAACAACTTGCACAAACTTTTGTGCTCGACGAGACCATGCGCAACCGAATGTCTGATCTGAACCCAACCGCATCGGTGCGCGTCGCCAATCGACTACTAGAAGCACAGCGCCGTAAATATTGGACCCCTGATGCTGCCGTACTAAAAGCGCTGCGGGAAGCGGGCGAAGAGCTCGAAGACCGCGTCGAAGGCGTTTACTCCACTCCACAGAAAGCAGTCGCATGAATGTATCAACCATCCCTTTGGCAGAAATCAAACGTGGCACACTAGCCGCCGCTGCCGGTATCGCGAGGCGAGCGGATGGCGCTGGCAGCGTGCAAGTGCAGCTCGATCCCGATCTGAAAATTGGCAATGCGAAAGTGTTTGCCGTGTACGGCAAAGGCGGCATTGGCAAGAGTACGACTTCGTCCAATCTGTCCGTCGCGTTCAGCAAGCTTGGAAAACGCGTTTTGCAGATCGGTTGCGACCCGAAACACGACTCCACTTTTACGCTCACAAAGAAGCTGATGCCAACGGTGATTGACGTGCTGGAATCTGTCGACTTCCACTCAGAAGAATTGCGCGTCGAGGACTTCGTGTATCAAGGCTACAACGGCGTGATGTGCGTGGAGGCTGGTGGTCCGCCAGCGGGAACCGGGTGTGGTGGCTACGTAGTAGGGCAGACGGTGAAACTGCTAAAGGAACATCATCTGCTCGAAGACACTGATGTGGTGATTTTCGATGTATTGGGCGACGTAGTGTGTGGCGGCTTTGCCGCGCCATTGCAACATGCCGACCGTGCCTTGATCGTCACCGCCAACGATTTTGATTCGATATTTGCAATGAACCGAATCGTTGCCGCCATTCAAGCAAAATCAAAAAACTACAACGTACGGTTGGGCGGAGTCATCGCCAACCGCTGTGCCGATACGGATCAGATCGACAAGTTCAACAACGTCATTGGCCTCAAAACAATGGCGCGCTTCCCTGATCTTGACGTTGTGCGTCGCAGTCGCCTGAAAAAGGCGACGTTATTTGAAATGGAGGACTCACCGGAGTTACGTGCAGTTCAGGACGAATACATGCGGCTTGCGGCAAAGCTCTATGCGGGCACTGAACCGCTAGACGCTATGCCGATGAAAGATCGCGACATCTTTGATTTGTTGGGATTTGATTGATGAATTCGAGCCAGACCATCGCCACAGACAGCAGTAACGATCAGCCCAGCCGCTACGAGCATAGGCGGGGCCAGATCGAAACGTACTTTGATCGTACTGCCGCCGAGGCTTGGGCCCGGTTAACGTCAGCTGCACCGGTTGGGCGTATCCGCGCCACGGTTCGCGCAGGCCGTGATCGTATGCGTCAAACCTTGCTCGACTGGTTACCCGAAGAGTTGGCCGGTCGACGGATTCTGGATGCGGGATGTGGGACCGGAGCGTTCGCCGTTGAAGTCGCGCGCCGCGGTGCACACGTCGTGGCAATCGACCTTTCGCCAACGCTGATTGATCTGGCGCGCGAACGTATGCCCGACGATCTGCGCGGCAACATTGAGTGGCGATCCGGGGATATGCTGGATCCAGCACTTGGAAAATTTGACCACGTAGTGGCGATGGATTCACTGATTCACTACCAGGCGGAAGACGCAGTGCGTGTCATCTCGTCGCTGGCCAACCGTACGTCGAAGAGTATTGCGTTTACCTTTGCGCCCAGCAATCCCGCGCTCGAGGTGATGCACGGCTTGGGGCTACTGTTTCCGCGTGGCCACCGGGCGCCGTCGATCGTGCCAATATCTCCCATTAAGCTGCGACAGCGCCTGGCAACAGCGCCCGAGCTCAGCGCCTGGAAAGTTGCCAACACCCAACGAGTATCGAGCGGGTTCTACACCTCTCAAGCCATGGAGCTGAATTTGCAATGAGCAGCGTCTTGAATCGCGCGGAAGCCGCGATGATCAATCAGTGGCGAAAGATCGGTACACGCTATTTGCCGTTCGCCGATGCCGCAACCACCGAGTTGCCGCTCGCTCGATTGCTGCGTCTTTCGCTATTTCAGGTCACTGTCGGCATGTCAACTGGCCTGCTAGTGGGCACGCTCAACAGGGTCATGATTGTTGAGTTGGGCGTATCTGCGTCACTGGTCGCGTTGATGATCGCGATGCCACTCCTGTTTGCGCCGTTTCGCGCTTTGATCGGTTTCCGCTCGGACACTCACCGGTCAGCATTCGGCTGGCGCCGCGTACCGTTTTTGTGGTTAGGAACCATGCTGCAATTTTGCGGCTTTGGGATGTTGCCATTCGCACTCATTTTGTTGGGCGGCGATCACGCCTCCCCAATGTGGATCGGTCAGGTTGGAGCCGCGTTTGCCTTTCTGGTGGTTGGCGCTGGAATGCAAATTACCCAGACGGCCGGCCTCGCGCTCGCAACGGACTTGGCACCCATCGAAGCGCGGCCCCGGGTGGTCGCGCTGATGTACGTGATGCTTTTGGTTGGAATGCTGGTGAGCAGCGCGATGTTTGGCCTGCTGTTGCAGGGCTTCACGCCGGTACGCCTGATTCAGGTGGTACAGGGGGCAGGGTTTGTGTCACTCGTTCTAAATTCGATAGCTTTGTGGAAGCAGGAAGCGCGGCGCTCGCAGAAGCCGTCGGAAATGCCAGCCCGCCCAAAATTCACCACCTCGTGGGCGAAGTTTGCCGCGTTTGGCAAAACCCGTCGATTTCTACTGGTTGTTGCGCTCGGTACAGCCGCGTTCAGCATGCAGGACGTCATCCTTGAACCCTACGGGGGCGAGGTGCTGAAGCTCTCGGTCAGCGCCACGACCGTCCTGACAGCATTAATTGCCATCGGTGCGCTGCTTGGGTTGGTCTGGGCAGCTAGCGGCCTGCAAAAAGGACGTGATCCATATCGCCTTTGTGCAGTCGGAGTTGTCGTAGGCGTCGTTGCTTTTTCTGCCATCATTTTTTCGGATCCCCTCGGTTCACCCTTGCTTTTCCGCGTCGGTGCAGCAATGGTCGGCTTTGGCGGTGGCGTCTTTGCCGTCGGCACGTTAATCGCCGCCATGAGTCTCGATACTTCTGCGGAGGCGGGGCTCACACTTGGGGCCTGGGGCGCAGTTCAGGCCACCGCTGGTGGGCTCGCTATTGCGGCAGGCGGCATGCTGCGCGATGGTGTCGGCTACCTGGCCACTTCAGGTGCGCTGGGCGATGCGATGAGCACGGCAGCAGCGGGCTACAGCGCCGTCTATCACGTCGAAATAGCGCTGTTGTTTTTGACGCTCATTGTGATGGGGCCGCTGGTTCGCCGGAGCGCACCACGCACGTCACCGCACACCACACCATTCGGTCTCGCCGAATTTCCAAAATAGACCACTTGCCAAGGAGACACACGCCATGAAATCGGGAGCACTCGGAACCTACATAGATATTGCACAAGTTGTGCTTTATATGTTTTGGATATTTTTTGCGGGATTGATCTACTACCTGCACCGTGAAAATAAGCGTGAGGGCTACCCTCTTGAGCACGATAACGGCAGCCGAAAGGTAGTACAGGGTTGGCCTGCTGTGCCAACAGCCAAAATTTTCCGCTTGCGCGATGGAACAACACGCAGTTCGCCGCCTGAGGCAAGCAAAGAGCCCCCGCTCAATGCCACGGCCTCGAACCGTTCGCTGGGCACCCCCCTTGACCCCAACGGCGACCCGATGCTCGCCGCCGTTGGTCCGGGGTCATATGCACTTCGCGCCGACGTGCCGGATCTGACGTTTGATGGACATCCAAAGCTGGTGCCGCTTCGCGTTGCTACAGATTTCCATCTCGAGGCGGCTGATCCTGATCCGCGCGGCATGCAAGTATTCGGCGCTGACGGCGCGGCTGGTGCGACCGTGAAAGACCTTTGGGTTGATCGAGCCGAAACCATCCTGCGTTACCTGGAGCTCGAAATCAAAACCAATGACGGCCTGGAGCGCATCCTGCTGCCCATGACATTTGCTCGAATTGCCAGCGGTCGGGTCACGGTGAACGCGATTCACGGCCACCAGTTCGTCAATGTGCCACGCACCAAAAGCGCCGAAACGATTACGTTGCTTGAAGAGGAAAAAGTCATGGCTTATTTCGGTGGTGGAACCCTGTACGCAGACCCGTCACGTATGGAACCACTGGCATGATCTACGCCGCACCCGAGCACGAATTTGAAGCATCGCACGGCCTACCAGCGGCACTACCGAAAGGCGAGCACATCCTGTGGCAGGGCTCGCCTGACTTTCTGTCACTCGCCCGACATGCCTTTCACGTGCCTACGCTCGCAGCTTACTTCGCGGTGCTCCTGATAGTTCGCGGGTCGTTGGTGATTTCTGATGGGTTAGGTCTGACCGCTGCGGCCACCTCAGTGGCTATCTTGTTTCCGCTGGCGGTCATCGCGATCGCGCTGGTGACTCTGCTGGCATGGCTGGCAGCACGCTCTGCGGTGTACACCCTCACCAACCGGCGGCTGGTGATGCGAATTGGCATCGTACTCAACATCACATTCAACCTGCCCTTGTCAGTGGTGAGCTCTGCCGGTCTAAAGTTATTCAAGGATGGCACCGGTGAGATACCGCTGGTGTTAAATGGCGAGGACAATATTGCGTACCCGCACTTGTGGCCGCATGCACGGCCTTGGCAGATCAAAAAGACGCAACCGATGCTGCGTTGCGTACCGCACGCAGCGCGTGTAGGCGCGTTGCTGACCGACGCCGTAGCCCGCCTAAAGCCCGTCACCACAGCGTCAACGCCTTATGCCGACGCCGTGAACGCACCTCGATCAGGCGACGATGCGCCACGCGATCAAATTTCCCTCGCAGCTTGAATCATCATTATGAGCACGCATAGCGCAACCTCCTCTCTCACGACGAGCACTGCGGCCAATGAGCCTTCGCACTCTGGTCGCAGCATGCCTCTGGCGCTACCGCTGTTTGGCATCGCAGTGACACTGGTTGCAACCATCGCGCTGGTCTTCTGGACTGGCACACCTGAACCATCGCCGACAGCCGAAACCGAACGCTTACCGATCCTTGCAGCGCGTGACGTTTTTTTTGAAGACCAGGCAGATGGAAGTGTGCGCGTTGTCGATGCAAAGCTCAAGCGACAAGTCGAGATCATCGCGCCCGCGAGCAACGGCTTTTTGCGTGGTGCCGTGCGTGGTTTGGTTCGTGAACGGAAACGCCAGTCCATCGGACCTGAAATTCCATTTACGATAGCGGCGCTGGCCACCGGTCGCGTCGTGCTGCGCGACGCGGCGACGGCGCGGGAAATTGATCTGGCGACGTTCGGTTCGACCAACGTCGAGGTGTTCGCTCGTCTGCTCCCCATCTCTCCTGCCACCGCAAAGCCGTGACACCACGCCGCCCTGTCGCCTCTCGGGCGTGCCGCCCGACAAACGCAACGATCAAGGCAGAGGACGCTTTTCTTGCCGAGCGTCGACGCGATCCCATCACCTCGCAATACCCCGGTAGAGCGGTACGCGCACGATGAACAGTGTTGATATTCTCGTGGCTGGTGCCTACACCCTGTTCGTATGGTGGTTCTGTACGGGGGTTATTTTCTATCTTGATGGTTTGCACAAACGAACATACTGGATGAGCCTTGGCGCCGCAACTTTTGTCGCGATGTGCGCAATCATTGGGGTGAACGCATCAAGTCGCATTGAATCCGTGCCTAGCGCGTATGTGGCGTTTACCTGCGCCATCCTGATTTGGGGCTGGCAGGAGATGTTTTTTTTGATGGGTGTACTTGCAGGGCCGTCGAAAGCGCCTTTGCCAGAAGGCGTTTCGGAAGCGACCCGATTCAAGCTGGCTGCGCGCGCGGTAATCCATCATGAGCTCGCTTTGCTGGGCGTTGGCATTTTGTTGCTGCTCCTGACATGGCGGTCACCGAATCAAGTCGGCGGCGCGACGTACCTCTTGTTGTGGCTCATGCGATTGTCGGCCAAACTCAATTTGTTTGTAGGTGTTCGCAACACCTATGCGCACCTGTTGCCACCACACATCGCCTACCTGGGCAGCT
>JANXNO010000338.1 GCA_025354075.1 Burkholderiales bacterium
GACAAGCTGGATCGCATCCTCGGCGACGAGCGAAATTATGCGGGCTGGAGCTTCGTGAAGAAGGAAGATTTTGGGCATCTGAAATACGGCTCACCGCTGATGAACGTGTCGTTCGATCCCACCAAAATCAACGAATTTGCGAGCTACGATTTTGATGATGGTGGCAACCGTGCAACGAAGGAAATGTTGATCGAAAACGGCGTGTTGCAACGCGGCCTCGGCTCGCTGGAATCGCAGACGCGCTCCGGTTTGCCGGGGGTGGCCAACTTCCGTTCATCGTCTTGGAACCGCGCACCCATTGACCGCATGGGCAATATTAATCTGGAGCCGGGCAGGTCGTCTCTTGATGAGCTGATTGGCGAGGTCGAACACGGCGTGTTGATGCACACCAACCGTTCCTGGTCGATTGACGATTACCGGAACAAATTTCAGTTCGGCTGCGAGTACGCGCAGATGATCGACAACGGCGCGCTCGGGCGCGTGGTGCGCAATCCGAATTATCGCGGCGTGACGGTAGATTTCTGGAGTCGCCTTGCGGGCGTTGGTCATGTGGATGAAACGTATGGCACGTCGTTCTGCGGCAAGGGCGAGCCGAGTCAAGTGATTCGTGTCGGGCACGCTTCACCGCCCTGCCTGTTCCGCGATGTGGAAGTGTTCGGGGGCCAAGCATGAGCAAAAGCAATTTCACGGTCCGAGTCCGCGGTCATTTCGACGCGGTTGCGGCGCACGTTTTGAGTGGCATTGCCGCGGGCGAAGAGTTGACGATCAACATCACGGCAGAAGAAACGCTGTTTGTTCGCTTCAACGGCAATCGTGTGCGTCAAAACACGGATGTTGAGCAGATTAACGTGTCGCTGCTGCTGCAAGGCAATGGACGCACCGTTGAAAAATCGCGCACGTTATCGGGCGATCTGGAATCCGATCAAGCAGCGATGATGCGCTTGCTCGCGAAGTGTCGTGATGAAGCACTGAGTCTGCCAGTCGATCCCAATCAGGTTCCGATAGAAAACAACGGCATCAGCAGCGAAGAATTTAGCGGCAACTTGCTCGCGCCAGAAGACGTTGTACCCGCCGTTGTGGCGCCTGCACAAGGTTGTGATCTGGCAGGCTTTTACGCAGGCGGCATCGTCATTCGCGGCAATCGAAACTCAAAGGGCCAGAGTCACTGGTTTGCCACTGAAACGTTCTTCCTCGATTACTCGATCTATAACGGATCTAAAGCGGCCAAAGGAAGCTACGCCGGATCAACATGGAATGCCGCAGACTGGGCTGCAAATCTTGAGCGAACACAAAATCTGCTTGCGTTGCAAAGCTTGCCGCAGCAGGACGTGAAACCCGGCTCCTATCGAACGTACCTCGCGCCGCGTGCGTTCTCCGATTTGCTCGGCATGCTGAACTGGAACGCGCTCTCCGCATCGGCATGGAAGCAGGGCCGCAGTCCGTTCAAGAAGCTCGCTGAGCATGAGGCTACGCTGTCGCCGCTGGTGAATATTGAAGAGAACTTTTCGATGGGCTTGACGCCTCGTTTCAATGACCTCGGTGAAGTGTCCGAAACGCGCGTTCCGCTCATCGGTGGTGGAGCTTTGAAGAACCTGTTGGTGAGTTCACGCACGGCCAAAGAGTACGCCTTGGCTGCGAATGGTGCATGCGCGGAAGAGAGCCCGCGTGCGATGGACGTGAGCGCGGGAACGCTTGACGAAAAAGATGTGCTTGCCGCGCTCGGCGCGGGTTTGTATCTGTCCAACCTGCACTACCTCAACTGGAGCGACCCGGTGTCGGCGCGCGTGACCGGTATGACGCGCTATGCCTGCTTCTGGGTGGAGGATGGCGAAATCAAAGGGCCGATCAAGGATTTGCGTTGGGACGAGAGCTTGTACGGTGCGCTCGGCAGCAAGCTGATGGCGCTTACGTCGCATACGGAAATTGATCCAGCGGTGGACACGTATTACCGGCGTTCGCTCGGTGGATCGCGTACCCCGGGTGCCTTGATTGAAGGGTTCACGTTCACGCTTTGATTTTTTGTGGGAGCGGTGCCATCGCGATGGATCAGGCGTGACGTCTTTTGGCGTTGGAACCGCTCCCGCGGCGTCACTATTGTTTGCTGCAATGCAGCACAAACGCAACGCGCGCCCCTGCAAAATAAGTCGACTTCGTACAACGCAAAAACACTATTGATTGACCGTGCAAACCCCTTCCGTTTGCGCCTGCTTTGGCCTATGCTCATGATGCCACCGCAAGGGGTAGGGGAGTCGATAAGCATCGACAGTCAGTAATTTTGGAGGAGTGCGATTTTGAAACTAAATGTCAATGGGAAGCCCGCAGATTTTGAAGGCGATCCCGATACCCCGATCTTGTGGGTGCTGCGCGATCATCTCGATGTCACCAGCCCAAAATTTGGTTGCGGCATGGCGCTGTGCGGTGCCTGCACCGTACATCTTGATGGTTCACCGATTCGCTCATGCTCAACGCCAGTGAGCGCTGCAGTCGGCAAAAAAATCACTACGATTGAAGGCCTGCCCGCCAAGGTCGGCAAGGCATTGCAAGACGCGTGGATTGCTGAAGAAGTGCCGCAGTGTGGCTACTGCCAGACCGGTCAGATGATGAGCGCCGCCGCGTTGATCACCAAAAATGCCAAGCCCTCCGAGACGGAAATCATCGCAGCAATGGACGGCAATGTGTGCCGTTGTGGCACCTATCACCGTATTCAAAAAGCAATCGTCCGTGCCGGGAACACCGTCGCTGGCGTCAAAGCATAAGGAGGGCGAAATCATGAAAAAGCATTTGCTGCAAGACAAGCTCGAATCCTCCTCGCGTCGCGGATTTATCAAATCGACTGGTGCACTGAGTGGTGCATTGGTCATCGGTTTTCAATTGCCTGAAGCGGGCGCGCAAGCGGCCGCTGGCCCTGCGCTCACCAACGCGTGGGTGAAGGTAGATTCGAAGGGCGCGGTCACGTTGGTCTGCCATCGCTCCGAGATGGGACAGGGCGTGTACACGTCGATGCCGATGCTGGTTGCCGAAGAATTGGGTGTGCCTCTGTCGAGTGTGAAAATCGAAATGGCTCCCTCTGCGCCGGTCTACATCAACGCGATGCTGGGCGGGCAAATTACAGGAGGCTCAACCTCTGTGCGCGACGCCTGGACCAAGCTGCGCGAGGCAGGCGCATCGGCTCGCATGGTGCTCGTCGATGCTGCCGCAGACACGTGGAAAGTGCCTGCTGGCGAATGCACGGTTGCCAATGGCGTGGTCATGCACAAGAGCGGCAAGAAGCTTGCATACGGTGCGCTGGTCGCCAAAGCATCCACCATGAAAGCACCAGAAAAAGTTACACTGAAAGATCCAAAAGACTGGACGATCATCGGCAAAAATCGTCCACGTCTCGATACGCCGTCGAAGGTGTATGGCAGAGCGCAATACGGGATTGACGTCAAGAAGCCCGGCATGCTGGTGGCCTCGCTCGCGCAGGCTCCAGTGATCGGTGGCAAGGTTGTCAAGTTCAACGACGCCAAGGCCAAAGCGGTTAAAGGCGTGGTGAGCGTGGTGCAAATCACCGACGGCATCGCTGTGCTCGCGAAAGATTTTTATACCGCGAAAAAAGGTCGTGACGCGCTGGAAATTGAATGGGACAACGGCCCTAACGCAGCGCTCGATAATCAGGAAATCGAAGCGCAATTGCGCACCGCTTCGGTCAACCCCGGTGCCGTAATGCGCAAGGATGGCACGGGCATCGCCGATATGGACAAAGCTGCGAGCAAGGTCGAGGCCGAATACGAACTGCCCTTCCTTGCACACGCCACGCTTGAGCCTGTGAACTGCACCGCTGAAATCATCAACGGCGAATGCCACATCACCGGCCCAATTCAGTTTCAGCAGGGCGCGCAATACGGCGTCGCGGCAGCGGTCGGCATGCCACCAGAAAAAGTGTTTATTCACACCACGTTCCTGGGTGGCGGTTACGGTCGCAAGTTGGAGCTCGACTTCCAGATGCAGGCAGCGCAAATCGCCAAAGCGGCGGGCAAGCCGGTCAAGCTGTTGTGGAGCCGTGAAGACGACACAACGCATGACTTTTATCGACCGCTGTCGTTGCATCAAATGACCGCTGGGCTCGACGCCGCAGGCAACGTCACCACCTTCCACAGCAAGATGACTTCGCCGTCGGTCACCGCGCGCGCGTTCCCGCCGGTCGT
>JANXNO010000373.1 GCA_025354075.1 Burkholderiales bacterium
TGATTGATACCGAGAGCGATCACAACACGCAGGACACGGCCAAGCGCGTGGCGAAGATGTACCTGAACGAGGTGTTTCGCGGCCGCTACGTGCCGCCACCGCCAGTGACAGAGTTTCCAAATGTAGAGCATTTGAACGAGCTGATGATCGTGGGCCCGATCACGATTCGCTCCGCCTGTTCGCACCACTTTTGCCCGATCATGGGGCGGGTGTGGATCGGCGTGATGCCGAACCAGCATTCCAACTTGATCGGGCTGTCAAAGTATGCGCGGCTGGCCGACTGGGTGATGAGTCGCCCGCAGATTCAGGAGGAAGCCGTTACGCAGTTGGCCAATTTGTTGCAGGACAAAATTCAGCCCGACGGCTTGGCGCTGGTGATGGAGGCCGATCACTTTTGCATGCACTGGCGTGGCGTAAAAGATGTGAACGCAAAGATGATCAACAGCGTGATGCGCGGATCATTTCTGAAAGACGCCAATTTGCGTCGTGAATTTTTAGCGCTGGTTGACAGCAGAAAAGCTTAATTATGTTAGTTCGTCTCACCTATGTCAGTCGCGCGGTTGGCGTCGTCACGCAACCCATGATGGACTCGATATTGAATACGTCCAGAAAAAATAATCCGGCGAATGGCGTCACTGGCGTACTTTGCACCAATAACTACATCTTTCTGCAGCTGCTGGAAGGCGGTCGTAAAGAGGTTAGCGAGACGTACAACCGCATCGCGCGCGACCCGCGTCACAACGACGTTCAGCTGTTGCACATGGAAGAAGTCACCGAGCGCAAGTTTGCGGGATGGTCGATGGGCAAAGTGTCGTTTGATCGCATCAATCTGGCGATCCTGCTCAAATACTCCGCAAAGTCGGTGCTGGACCCGTACGCCGTGCCAGGCGCCTCATCGATTGCGTTACTTGATGAATTGATGGCGACGGCTAGCGTGGCTTCCAACGGCACCACGTAGCGCTCAGCCGTCGTATCAGCCGAAAAAAAGCCCGACCATGGTCAGGTTTTTTTTCAAGGTGTGGCTACACCGCCGGTCATTTGCCGGCGTTAACGTCGACCGTCGTTGCAATTTGGGCGCCTACTTTATTAACGTCCCGGCGCCGACCACGCAGACCGTAGACGCCCCACAACGCCGCGCACAATGAGGTGCCGCCCAAGCCGATCGCAGAAAGTGCAGGCACGTTCACAGCGGTTGTGGGGTCTTGCAACACCGGCGGCGTCACCGTGCCTGCCGGCAAGTCAAACACCGTGGCCACGAGACTCAGGCAATCATCCCCGGCAAATGTGGCCCGGAAATTGAGCGTGTTTGGGCCGGGCACCAAAAAGCTGGCCACCGATGCGGACGAGTGATCCCACAGGCCGCCCGACGTCGCAGTGCCGCCAGGCGCAACCGGAAGTGTGCCCCCAGCGTATTCAGGAATAGCGAACGAGGTGCTGTTAATAGTCGCTGTGGCGGCGTCAGAGAAGGTCTGACCATCTGACACAATCAGATTCAGCGCCGCAGGGCCCGACGCGTAGTTAATACCAGACAGCGTCGCACTCCAACCCGCGCTGTCAAACGTGTTTGCGATATTTGAATCGTTGCCCCAAAACACGGCGATATCGCGGTTGTTGGCGGGGTTGCCGTCGTTGTAGAACACGAACAGAGAAGCGCCGTTAGGGTCGAACGTTCCAGCGGTCAGCATGTTCGACAAGGCGTAGACACCATTGCCAGTGACAACAGAGGTAACGTCCGTCTGAAAGGACTGCGACGACGCTTGACTCCAGCAATTGTCCGAGCTCAGCCCAATATTCGCACCGGCAAATGGCGTTCCATTGACCGTAACGCCTCGCGATAGTGCGGTTGCTGTGGTGGCCACACCGTGCCAAACGAGGATCGCTCGCGTAACCGTCCCAGTCACGCCCGCGACGGTCACGCTGCCAGCTCCAGTACCGCGAAGCCCGGCCACACTAAACAAGCCAAAATCGGTTGAACCCGCAAATGGACCGACGGCCAGGTTATTCGCAATCGAAGGTACGGTCAGTGAAGCCGCCAGAGCGACTGCCAGCCCACGTTTCAGAAATACCGAACGAGTATTTGCGTTGAACCGCACACTGAAACCACCTACTTAAAATTATAAAAATGATCGAGAATGAACCGCGTGGTCGTCAGTCGTTAAAAAAGATTCGTGAGTCTCCAGTGGGCAAAAAAATTTGCGCCGGAAAATCGTCCTGAAAGGCTTACCTTTCATGATTTTTTGCCATCAGCCTTCATGGCTTCGAGCTTAGCGATATCGACTTTACCGAGCAGGGCTTTAACATCGTTCATATCAAGGCCTCGCGAATCAACCTGCACCATAAATCGGTTGCCAACGACCAGGTGTACCTCGCCGTGCTTGCTTGATTTGTTCCACTTTTCCATCAGCTTGCGTCCGCTGACGGTGGAGGTTTTCTCGTAGCCGTCGCTGGTTTCTTTGTCGATATCGACGTTCATCCACATATTGGCGAGCGCGAATGGCCCGGCTAGCGAGCCGGGGTCGGTGATTTCAAAGCGAACGCTTTTGTTACCGTCGTCCGTGCGAAATGACTGCTTGGCCTCAGACACGGAAATTCCGAACGCGTTATTTTTTTCACCGGAACTATCGCCCTTGGTGAATCCGGCGAGCTCCTGTGGCAATACCTCTTTCAATTTTCGAAAATCGACAGGATCGTAGCTACCTCCGCCGACCACTCCGCCCGCTGCACCCGCCATCGCACCCAGCGCCTTCATGGCGTCCCCCATAGCGGCACCGACGTCTTGCCCACCTTTAGCGGTAGCGGCTTCAGCTCTTTTGCCTGCGGCCTCCATGTCCTTAGCGGCTTGCTCCAGCTGCTTGATCGCAGCTTCGCGCGCTACTTGCTCTGGGCTGGGGCCGCACGCTGCCAAAAGTGCCGCGGCACAAAGAACCGACATTACGGAAACTCGACGGGTGGTCTTCATTTTGATTATGCGAATTGAGGGATCGCACGTGAAGACGTAATCAGCGGCAAAGTTGCGCCAAATATTTTTGGGAATGTTGCGGCGCGCTCAGGCACAAGTGCGCGATGTTGCCATTTCACCGCTGCGAACGAGGGCTCACGGCCTGTTACCGCCGCGAAAAACGCAGTTTTGGACGCTAAGCCGTGCCACCCACCGTCAAACCTTCAATACGCAGCGTCGGCTGGCCAATGCCTACAGGCACGCTTTGGCCTTCTTTGCCACAAACGCCGATGCCCTCATCCAGCGCCATGTCGTTGCCAATCATGGTGATTTTGGTCAGCGCGTCCGGGCCGTTGCCGATGAGGGTTGCGCCCTTGATAGGGTACATCAGCTTGCCGTTTTCGACCTTCCAGGCTTCGTCCATCGTGAACACGAATTTGCCGCTGGTGATGTCGACCTGCCCGCCGCCAAAGTTCACGGCGTAGATGCCGTTTTCGACACTTGCGATGATCTCCTGCGGATCTTGGTTGCCGCCAAGCATGTAAGTATTGGTCATGCGTGGCATCGGCAGGTGCGCGTAGCTTTCGCGACGGCCGTTGCCCGTCGGGGCCATGCCCATAAGGCGTGCATTCATCGTGTCCTGGATGTAGCCTTTCAGAATGCCGTCTTCTATCAACACCGTAGCGTTGGTCGGCGTGCCTTCGTCGTCCACCGTGAGCGAGCCGCGGCGGTCGGTCAGCGTGCCATCGTCGAGCACGGTCACGCCGGCAGCGGCAACGCGTTCGCCGATGCGACCGCTGAATGCAGACGAGCCTTTGCGGTTGAAGTCACCCTCCAAACCGTGACCCACCGCCTCATGCAGCAGCACCCCCGGCCAACCGGGACCACAGACGACGGGCATCACGCCGGACGGCGCGGGACGAGCATCCAGTTGCAGCAGCGCCATGTCCACAGCTTCGTAGGCACGTTTGGCGATGAATGCCGCGTCGAACCGCTCAAATCCGTAACGACCACCGCCACCCGAGCGGCCCTGCTCGCGTTTGCCGTTACTTTCGACAATGGCCGTGACGTTCAATCGGCACAACGGGCGCACGTCGGAGGCGATCACGCCATCGCTGCGCATCACCAGCATCACGACATGTTCGCAAGCGAGGTTGACCATGACCTGGGTGACGCGCGGGTCGCGGGCGCGGGCTATACGCTCGGTTTCGCGTAGCAGGGCGATCTTCGCTTCGTCACTGATGGAAGCGAGCGGATCGGCGGCGGTATAAAGGCTGGAGCCGCTACCGGTGGGCTTCACCGCAACCGAGGCACTTTGTCCTGCGCGACCGATGGCTGCTACGGTGTTAGCCGCAGCGGTGATAGAGGCAAGGCCAATGTCGCCAGAGTAGGCGAATGCGGTTTGCTCACCGGTGATCGCACGCACGCCAACGCCCGATTCAATCGAAAAACTCCCACTCTTGACGATGCTTTCCTCGAGCGACCAACTCTCGCTTTTGTGATGCTCAAAGTAGAGATCAGCGTACTCAACGCCGCGCGACGTCAAGCCGCCGAGCGTACTGGCGAGAAGATCCAACGAAAGATTAGCGGGGGTCAGGAGCAGCGATTGCGCAGTGGCGAGTGAAGCAGACATCAAAAAGCGGGGTGAAACCTAGATTTGATGAGGGTAGCACAGGGACGAAAACATACGCTTCACTCGACGCCAAGCGGGGCAAAACCAGCGTTGGTGGCCTCGACGCCGCTACAGCGCAATCGAGGAGTACCCCGCGCTGGGCGGATCCTCGATTCCGCTGTAGCTGCATCGACGCTAAGGAGAGACGGGGCGCTACGCCAAATACTTCTTGAAATGATCCATCGTGCGATCCCAAGACAGCTTCGCTGCGGCTTCGTTGTAGCGCGGCGTGGAATTGTTGTGGAAGCCGTGCTGGGTGTCGGCGTAGGTATGCGCCTCAAACTTGGTGCCCGCTGCTTTCATCGCCGTTTCGTACGCGGGCCACGTACCGTTCACACCGGGGTCGGTGGCGGCGAAGTGGATCAGCATGGCCGCCTTGATATTGCCTACGCTGGCAGTTTCGGCTCCAGCGCCGTAATACGGCGCCGACGCCTGCAAATCCGCACCCATCGCGGTCGCGAGGTAGTTGCTGGTGCCGCCGCCCCAGCAAAATCCGGTGACGCCGAGCTTGCCGGTGGACAGTTTGTGCGCCTTGAGCCACTTTGCTCCGTTCAGCATGTCGGTGCGCAGCTTCGCCTGATCGAGCTTGGCCTGCATCGTGCGACCATCATCGTCGTTGCCGGGATAGCCGCCAAGTGGTGCCAGACCATCGGGGGCGAGCGCGAGGTAGCCCGCCGCTGCGGCGCGGCGCGCGACGTCTTCGATGTACGGATTGAGACCGCGGTTCTCGTGTATCACCAGCACCGCCGGGAACGGTCCGTTGCCTGCGGGTTGCACCAGGTAGCCGCGCATGGTTTCGCCGTTTCCGCCGGGCGACGGATAGGTGACGTAACTGGCCTTGATGCGCGGATCGGTGAACGATATCGTTTGCGCTTGAGCGTATTGCGGCAATAGCGAGGTGGCCATCGCAAGCGCGGGAATGCCCAGCACGGCGAGCGCAGAAGCACGCTTGAGGTACTCGCGACGATCAATCTTGCCGTGGCAATATTCGTCGTAAAGGTCGTAGACGCGCTGATCAATTTGGGTTTGCGTGACGGGCGGATGATTCATGATTCGTTACTCCTAAAAATCATCACATGAATGTAGCGCGTTGCAGCGTGATTCGATAGAGGACATACCGCCAGATAGGCGAACTGCTTTGCGCTGCACGCCCAGCCTGATGCGGCTGCCCAACGAAATCCAGCCCATGTCGGTATCCTTCCATAACCACCGCTAAGCCCTATGCTTTGGGCGTCGCAGGTAAAAGTTGTTGGATCGCGATCTGAAGTCTGCTGTTTGCGTTCGAACTGAGGCAAAGCGAGTAAATAGCTGGTCGCAGTTTTTGGGCTGCTAAAGCTTGCGTTTCATGGCCCACCGTGTAAAAACTGAGCGCTACAAAGCGCAATTAATACGACAAAGACATATGAATCTCAATATCAATGGGCGAATCGGACTGATCGTGCGCGGTAAGACGGGCGTTGGCCATTCGCCAGGCTTGATGGAGCAGCACGCCGACTGTATTTTGGGCAGCGGAGAACCCGTTGGATTTTATGGAACGGGGAACGGCGGACGCTCGAACGGCGTCGGCATGAACCTCTCGGGCGTGGTTTACCGATACGACAAGATGTACGCGGAGCGCCGAGCGTACGTGGACTTTGAAATCGCCAAAAGTCAGGAATTGTGCTCGGGCATTTTGTTGATTTCTGCAACACCGCCACAAGTCAAAAAATTCACTGAGTACTGGGAAAAGCTTGAGCGAACACCGGGAGGATTTGACATTCTTGGGGACAATTGCTCAAGTCACGCGTCGGCTGGCTTTGTCTACTGCGGCCTACTCAAAAATGGCATCCCCGGACTCGACACACCTGACAATCTGTTCCGACAATTGCAACCGCGCACGAGCTCCCAAGCGTTTTTTGGATGCGTTGGATTCACGCGGGGCAGCACTATGTTTGACATAAGCTTCGAGGCCATTGCTGCCACACCGGTCGTAAACACAGGCTCAACAGCCAAACCGAAACTGTTGCAAAGCCAATCGTCGGGCCTGCCTTCGAGCCTCAACAGCAGCAACACGGGCTCGCGGGTATCCACCCATCCGTCAACAAGTCGACGTTAAGCACCACTGGCGTACTCCCTCATTGCGCTGAAACATGCAGCTCCCCCGACAAACAATGATTCGCGGTGCAGCCTTAATTGCTGTGGCGTGTACGCTTATCGTTTCCTTTTTTCTTTGGAGCAATCCGATGCAACATGATCCCGCTGAAATCGTCGAATTGCAAGCGCGTCAAGGTCGCGCTGCTAGCGCGGTGCTGAACTCTAAAATTTTTATGATTGAACCGGCGAACACAGGGCTCTTTGGTATCCTCAAAAGCCCGTCCATCAATGCGGCTGCATCCGATCCGGTCTGGGTAACCTTCGTGCTAACGGACGCGTTGGGTGCGCCGTTGCAACCCCGCCGTCACGTGAAGATCAAACTCATCAAGTCTGGGCTCGGTACACAGCGCGAAGGCGACGCGATGTTGCTAGATATGATCGACGACAAAACCTGCATCGGTGTACGAACCGTAAACGCGGCGAAATGATGCAACCTCTGGGGCGCTCCAGCCGTCGCAAAGTCCGGTCAGCTTTTTCGCGAATGCGCTATCTGACAGGGGATAGCGGCTCAAAATATCTAAAATCGACTAATTGTTAAATATGGCGCTAAGCCCTTATTTCGTTGGACTTCCAGCTGAAAGCTGCTACCGCTTTCCTAGATAGGTGGCTATCACGCGTTCGTCGTGAAGAAGCTCATCTGCATTGCCCTGCAGGCTGAGTTCGCCGGTTTCGAGTACGTAGCCGTAGTCCGCAGTTTTCAGCGCGGCGCGGGCGTTTTGCTCGATCAACAGGACGGAGAGCCCGGTTTCGCGCAGCTTGGAAATGGTGGCCAGAATGTCCCGCGTAATCAGCGGCGCGAGGCCGAGACTCGGCTCGTCGAGCAGCAGCAATTTAGGCTTCGCCATCAGCGCGCGCCCCACCGCTAGCATTTGTCGTTCGCCGCCGGACAGCGTGCCTGCGAGTTGTGGCTGGCGTTCTTTCAGGCGCGGAAATAGCGCGAACACCTCTTCCAGTGTGTTCAACAAAGCAGCGCGCGACTCTCCCGAACGCCTTCGCGAAAAACCGCCGAGTTCGAGGTTTTCCAGCACCGTCATTTCGTGGAACAGTTCGCGCTTTTCCGGTACCAGTGTGATGCCAAGTCGCACCAGCGCTTCGGTGTCGCGACCGTCGATACGCTCTCCCGCAAAACGAATCGCACCGTGCGACGGCAGCAACCCCATGATCGCGCCGAGCAGCGTGGTTTTGCCTGCGCCGTTCGGGCCGATGACCGTCGCGATTTTCCCGGTTGGCACTGCGAGCGAAACGCCGCGCACCGCCTCAACCTGACCGTAGGCGACATGAAGATCGGACACTTCGAGCAAGATTTCGCTCATCTCATGCCCCCAAATAGGCTTCGCGTACCGCCGGATCAGCTTGCACCGCCTCGGGCAATCCCTGCGCCAGTTTCTGCCCAAAATTCAGCACTACGAGGCGATCTACGAGGCCCATCACAAAATCCA
>JANXNO010000425.1 GCA_025354075.1 Burkholderiales bacterium
GCTTCGTGGTCGTGGTGCCCGACTACCGCGTCTATCCCGAAGTGAACTATCCGAAATTTCTGGACGATGGCGCGGCAGCCGTCGCGTGGGCCAGCAACAACGCGGATCGCTTCGGCGGTGATCGTTCACGCATCTTTTTAATGGGCCATTCCGCGGGCGCGCATATTGCTGCAATGCTCGCACTGAACCGCACCTTTCTAGAGGCACAAAAAGTGCCAGGAACCTCGCTCAAAGGGCTAATTGGACTCGCTGGGCCGTACGACTTTTTGCCGCTCACCGAACCAAACGTGATTGCGCTATTTGCGACGGAACCGAAGCTGGCACTCACCCAACCGATTCACTATGTTTCCGCGGCGACCGCCAAATCAACGCCGCCCGTGTTGCTGTTGCATGGCGATAACGATAAGCGGGTCTACCCAAAAAACTCAATAAACCTCGCCCGTGAACTGCGTACTGTCGGTGTGAACGTTGAACTCGATGTGTTGCGAGGCGTGAGCCACACCGCCATCATCGCCAGATTCACGCGACTCATGCGCGGTGACGGCAAAGTCGTTGATCGAGTTGATCAATTTATTCGGGATAACTCGGGTTAGCGCAGTAACGCAGCAACACCCCTTGGCGTGAAAGGATGGCGCGCCCGTCACACGCGTTCACCCTGATGCAATGATCGCGCCCAGCGGCGCTCGTACAACGCCTAAGTGGGCTTCGTGCCTCGCTTGTTACGATTGCGCCATGTCAGCCGCAGCAAGCCAAAATATCAACGCCCCTTTAGCCGAGCGCCTGCGCCCGCAGACCATCGGAGAAGTCGTGGGCCAACGCCACCTGCTCGGTGACGGTAAACCGCTCGCCAACGCCATCAAGGCGGGCGTTCCACATTCCATGATTTTCTGGGGCCCGCCCGGCGTCGGTAAAACGACGCTCGCACGCCTGCTCGCCGACGCGTTCAATGCCGAAATGATTGGCCTGTCCGCCGTAATGGCGGGCATCAAGGACATTCGCGAAGCCGTCGAGCGGGCACAGCTCACGCGCGACCAGTTCGGTCGCCGCACCATCATGTTTGTTGACGAGGTGCATCGCTTCAATAAATCGCAGCAGGACGCGTTTTTGCCGCACGTCGAATCGGGCCTGTTCACCTTCATCGGCGCAACCACCGAGAACCCGTCGTTCGAGGTGAACTCTGCGCTGCTGTCGCGCGCGCAGGTATACGTGCTCGAAGCGCTCGATAACGAAGCGCTGGACAAAGTGTTTATGCGAGCGATGGCTGCGCTCGACGCGAAGTACACCGTTGAAGCCGACGCGCAGCAATTGTTGATCGACTACGCGGACGGCGATGGTCGCCGCTTCCTGAACTCACTAGAACAGCTCGACGCCGCAGTGCGCTCAGGCAAAGTCGAACATGTCACGGCCGACTTCGTGCAAGGCTCGCTCACCCGCGCCCGCGCCCGATTCGACAAAGGCGGCGAACAGTTCTACGACCTCATCAGCGCGTTGCACAAAAGCGTCCGTGGCAGCGATCCCGATGCATCGCTGTACTGGTTTTGCCGCATCCTCGAAGGCGGCGCAGACCCGCTCTACCTCGGTCGCCGCATGATCCGCATGGCCTCGGAAGACATCGGATTGGCCGATCCACGCGCGCTCGAAATCACCCTCTCCGCTGTCGCCGCCTATGAACGCCTCGGCTCGCCAGAAGGTGACTTAGCGCTGGCCGAAGCCTGCGTCTTCCTGGCCATCGCCGCCAAGAGCAACGCGGTCTACACGGCCTACAAAGCCGCCCGCAAAGCAGCTCAAGAAAGCGGCACGCGCCCCGTTCCGCTGCGCCTGCGTAACGCCCCTACCAAGCTCATGAAAAACCTCGGCTACGGCGAAGGCTATCGCTACGCCCACAACGAAGCAGATGGCTTCGCAGCAGGCGAAACCTACTTCCCGGACGACATGAAAGCGCAACGCTTCTACGAACCGGTGGATCGCGGGATGGAGGCGAAGATCAAGGAGAAATTGGACACGCTAAAGGCGAAAAACAAGAAATAGTGGGCGGACTATTCGCTGATGTAGGCCGGATCAGGACGCTTCGAGTACATACCCTTTGCTGCTCATCTCGACGACAGCAGAGGTGCGGTTGTGAACTCCGAGCGATTTAAAAATCGCTGCGATGTGCGATTTCACGGTGTTCTCCGACAACGAGAGCTCGCGACAAATTGATTTGTTGCACAGGCCCTTGATGAGCAGCGACAACACTTGCGATTGTCGTGGCGTTATGTCTAGCTTGGGTGGCTCGGGCAACGTCGTCTGCGACCCTCCGCCCGCTGCCGTCCCGACCAATGATGCTGCACCAGCCAAATCGGTCGCGCGACGTCGCAACAGCCGAGGGTCGGCAGCCGGCACAACATCGGTGACACGTCGGCGAAATTCGTGCGGCTCAGCGACCACCGTATCTGCCACGATCGGTGGCACGTAAACGCCGCCCAAAAGCACGATACGCACTGCGTTGGCAATGTCTTCACCCGAGTACCGTTTGGGAATAAACCCCATTGCACCGCTATCGAGTGCCGCCAAGACTGTTTGCGTATCGTCCTGAGCCCCGAGCACCACAATCGGCACACGTGGACGCTGCGCCCACATCAGTGCGATGCTGTCGAAATTCCGATGCCCAGGTAAATTAAGATCTAGCAAAATCAGGTCAAAAGATTGTGTCGCAATGTCCGCTGCCGCAGCGATGCTGTCGACCGTAACCACCAACACGGGAACGCGTTGGTCAGCCAGAACTTTAGCGATAGCTTCGCGCATCAGCGGAAGGTCGACGACAACCAGCACAGCGGAGACGCGCTCGGCGCGGACATACGTCCTGTTGCCGGGGCGGCCCTGGCCATCGCTGCGCTTAAACGCGGATCGCCGTGAGGCAGTATTTGCTTCGACAGCGCCAGGGCCTAACACCTTTAAGCGCGCGGTCGTCTCCTGCTGCGATGGGAGCGCCGAACTCGCGGGTTTGCCGCCCGAGATGGGCACTACGGGCAACGCAGATTGAGTGCGCTGTGCAGCGACGATATACACCACGGTTTTTTATCCCCTACGCGAGTGCAACCGCGTCTTTTTTTAAATATTGAAATCAGGATAACAGGCGGCGAATGCTCTGGCAAGACAATCGCCGAAATCCTACCTGGGTAGGTAGCAGTTCGCTCAAGAGACGCCCTTTTAGCGACGCTCATGCCTGCTGATTTAGAGGCCGCTTCCGCATTGACTGTGCTCGCTCGAAGTCCAGTTTCTAATCTGTGAGATCGATGCAATTGCGACATATCGCAGTTGCTTAGCGTCACCCATTTTGTGCCGCAGACGATTTTGTCGACTCACCCAATTAGGTGATATCCAAGCGCGCTGAAAGTAGAGATAGTTGAGTCAACGCGAAAAAAATATATAGACCAGAGTGCCGGAGTCACCCAAAAAAATAGCTGAACGCGTCAGCTCGGGTTGGCAGATCTCGGCGCACCAGTTTATGAAATCGAGGGATGCGTGCAGCGCGACAGGCTTGATCAGACGCTAACGGGATGGATCGTGATGACTGCGACCGTAAGCGCGTTGTTATCTGAGGCAGCACTCGCTGCCACGGGGGCGGAAAGCGCCCCGGGCGCGGGTGTCATTGCGTCGCAACAAGCCGCTGCGCATCGCTCTACGCCTGCAGCCCGTCAAGGCACGCCAATTCCAACCAACCGCCTAGCTACTTCGCCAGCAAACGCTACCAACAGCCCTTCATCAAGCAGACCGGACGGTGCCACCCAGCAACGCGCCAAAGCGGCAATCGACGCTGAAAAGACACGCGCGTTCGCAGGCGACAGTCTAGCTAACGTGGCAGCCCTGCTGGCGACCGAGCGAGGCTTAGATTTGGCGAAGACCTTAGCTGAAATTAAGCGTCTAAATCCTCGCACAGCCGCAGAATTTGGCGATGGTCGCCTGTTTGACAGCGAAAAAAAGATATTCATCAACTCGGCGTGGTTTACAGTGAAATCGTCACTGAACATTGCACCGATAGCTGCGGTTAATCCAAACAAATCGCCAGACTATGTGGTCGTTGCAGGCAGCGCAGTGGTGGCGACCGAGCCCATTCTGCCCACCGTTCCGAAGCGAGCGCCCGACGCTGCGATTACGACATCATACGCCAAAGCTGCCTTCAGTACGCCCTTGGAAACTGTCGGTGCGGCTGACGTGCAGGTGCAGTCGCTCAACCGTGTTCAAGCCGAGCAGGAACGTTTGCGCGCGATGATGGCGGGACGCCCACCGGCCTATGTCGACAGAGTCATGGATCCAAGCACGCTGCCTGCGCAGACCGATACAAACGCTGACAAGCTTGACCTAAGTGACGCCGGATTGCGCACCTATTTTGTGGAGACCCGCATGGGGTTTGCTGATAGCGCAACAACCAACCAGGGTTCCGCTCGCGCCGCTGAGTTCGGCGTGCGCAGTGAGTACCGCCATGAAACGCTGAACTACGGCGAATTGGTGGCGCAGGTCGACGCACGAACGCGCGCGGGCGATCAGGTGGGGGTCGGCTCCATCAGCTCGGCAACGCTTAAAACCAGCGAACGAGTGACGCTTCGCGATATCGGGCTACCCATCACCAGCAACCTCTTCGCCGACATCGCGCTCGGGGATATTGG
>JANXNO010000440.1 GCA_025354075.1 Burkholderiales bacterium
AGACGCGTCCGCGTAGTGTAGATAGCGGGTGCTACACACTCGATTTTTAAGCGAGTTGCGTCGCCTTGCAGTTGCGGGCGATTAAGCCGCCGCCGCCGCGTAACTCGCCTGATTGATCGCGCGTTTGGCGTCCAGCTCGGAGGCGACATCCGCGCCGCCCAAGAGCGTCACTTTGATGCCTTTGGCCGTGAGAGGCTCGACTAGTTCGCGCAGCGGAACTTGTCCTGCACACATCACGATATTGTCGACATCGAGCCATGTCGCGTTCTCGCGCTTTTCGCCGTAAGTAATGAGCAGGCCCTGATCGCTGATCTCTTCGTAGTTCACGCCACCGACCATTTCGACGCCGCGCGATTTGAGTTCGGCGCGATGAATCCAGCCTGTTGTTTTGCCGAGGCCTGCACCCGGTTTTCCTGCTTTGCGTTGCAGTAGCGTGATTTGCCGTGCTGGCGGTGTTGGCTTCGGTTTGACGACGCCGCCGGGTGCCAGTTCGGGATCGACGACGCCCCATTCAGCTAGCCATTCGTCAAGGTGCAAGGTTGGCGAATTATCGCCTTTGACGAGAAATTCCGCGACATCGAATCCGATGCCGCCAGCGCCGATGATCGCGACCTTTTGTCCGACGGATTTTTTGTGCGCGAGGACGTCAACATAGGACAGCACTTTCGCATGATCCTGACCCGGAATTTTCGGGTCGCGCGGGGTCACGCCGGACGCGAGAAAAACCTCTTCGTAGTTGCCCGCTGCCAACAGTTCGGCGTCCGCTCGCGTGTTGAGGTGCACGTTGACGCCCGTGACTTCGAGCTTCCGCTGGAAGTATTTCAGCATCTCATGAAATTCCTCTTTGCCCGGAATGGTGGCCGCCATGTTGAGCTGGCCACCGACCTTGTTTGCGGCTTCGAACAGGTGTACCTCGTGTCCACGTTCGCCGAGCACGGTTGCCGCAGCGATGCCTGCGGCACCCGCGCCCACGACAGCGAATTTTCGGCGTTTCGGCGTCGGCGTGTAAATCAATTCTGTTTCGTGACAAGCGCGAGGATTGACCAGGCAGGACGACATTTTTTGCGCGAAGATGTGATCGAGGCAGGCCTGATTGCAGCCGATGCACACGTTGATTTCGTCGCGCCGTCCCTGCGCAGCTTTGTTGACGAATTCCGGGTCGGCGAGGAAGGGCCGCGCCATCGAAACCATGTCGGCGCAACCATCGGCGAGCACTTGTTCGGCGACTTCAGGAACGTTGATGCGGTTCGATGTGATGACCGGAATCGAGAGTTCAGGCTTGAGCTTTTTGGTCAGCCACGTCCATGCGGCGCGCGGCACACTCGTTGCGATGGTGGGAACGCGCGCTTCGTGCCAGCCGATGCCCGTATTGATGATTGTCGCGCCTGCTTTTTCGATGGCTTTTGCGAGTTGCACGACCTCGGACCATGAGCTTCCGCCAGGCACCAGATCGATCATCGAGAGACGAAAAATGATGATGAAGTCCTTGCCCACGGCTTCGCGCACGCGCGACACAATTTCAACGGGCAGACGCATGCGATTTTCGTAGCTACCGCCCCATTCATCGGTGCGTCGATTGGTGTAATTGACGAGGAATTCGTTGATGAAATAACCCTCGGAACCCATGATCTCCACGCCGTCGTACTCCGCCTCGCGTGCGAGCACTGCGCAGCGCACAAAGCAGCGAATCTGGCGCTCGATACCGCGTCCTGACAACTCGCGCGGCGTGTACGGCGTGATCGGCGATTTGAGCTTTGACGGTGCTACTGACAATGGGCTGTAACCGTAGCGTCCCGCATGCAAAATTTGCAGTGCAATCTTGCCGCCTTCGGTGTGAACGGCCCGAGTGATTTGAACATGTTTTTTTGCCGCAGCAGAAGAGGCGAGGCGTGAGCCAAACGGCGACAACCAGCCTTCGATATTCGGCGCGTAACCACCCGTCACCATCAGCGCTACACCACCACGCGCACGTTCGGCAAAGTATTCGGCGAGACGCGGAAAGTGGTCAGCCTTGTCCTCAAGCCCGGTGTGCATCGAACCCATGAGCACGCGATTTTTAAGCGTGGTGAAACCCAGATCAAGTGGAGCGAGCAGGTGTGGATAAGGAGAGGTCATGGGTGTTTCAGGCAAAAAAGTGGCGCAGCAGGAGGCTACGCCATTTTTGAAGGTTTCGGCGGCGTTTGAAGCCGCCGCTCTATCGCGGGTTGATGCGGATATTGCTTATTGCGGAATTGTCAGCGTAGTGCCGCTGAACGTGATGGCGTCAGCTGCAGTGGGCGCTGTGCTGAACGCAGGGAGGTTAGCCGCAGCAATAGCTGGTGCTGCGCCGGGCGTACCGCCGCGCGGTGTGGTGCGCACCACTTGTGATGGCGGCAGCGCTTTGCCCGATTTCAGATTGTCATACATCGCGTCCATCGCGCGGTTGAAGTAAACATGCAGCGGGATATAGCGTGTGTCGTAGCCACCCAGCGCAGCGTTGCCGATGAACGAATCAAAATGCTGCGCGTTGGTCACTTCCATGTACGAGAGCTTGCTGTTAGTGTCGTTCACTTTGTTCTGTGCCACGTACGGACGCGACGAGTGATTGACCGGCACCAGCCCATCATTACGGCCATGCACGATGATGGTTGGCTTGCCCTGAAGTTTGCCGCTGCGCTGTACGGCCTTGATATTGGCTGCCACGGTTGCATCGCCTACCTTACCCGCGATGCACTGCGCGCCGTCCAGGTTGTAGTCGAACTTGCCACCGGCCGAGGTTGACGCAGCCCCTTCAAGCACCGGGCCGCCGGTATTGTTGAAATTCACGAGGTTGATGCCGCTGGTCGGCGGGATGCCGTTGCCGGTGCCGAACAAACGCGCGAATGCGGCTGGCGCGATGGCGGTCGGTTTCAAGTCAGCGCCCGTCGCCGCAAATCCGTAGCCACACAGGTTATCGGCCACGTTGGCTTGTGCGTAGGTGTTGACATAGGTCACCGAAATCGCCGGGATCGCAACTGCAAACAGCGATGCATGCAACAGATCAGATTCAGGCAACCAGCCGGCAGCGCGAAGCTTGGCCAGTGCCTCTTCCGCCTGAGTGGCCGTCGTCGTTGACGTTAGCAAGCCTTTGGCTGCGAGCGACGCGCAGCGACCGGCACCGGCCGTCGCGTTGACAAAGGCAACCGCCGGAGCCGTGGACACCGAGGCTGCAAGCGCTGCACACGCCTGATACAGCATCGCCTGCGCGTTATACGCAAGTAACGATTGGCCACCGCCAGTCACTGTGGTGTTGCCGAATTTGACGCTGGCACCACCGCTGCCATCAGGCTGGATTTGCGGCTCGCCAACGGCGACGCCGTCGATGTGATTTTCAGTGTCGAGTTCAGCGGCCATCAAGGCTGCGCCGCCGCCGTTGGACACGCTGGATGCAATGACCAGCGTGTTATCAGGCACGTATTTGACGGTGCTCGCACCATTGACTTTGGGGGCCAGTTCTTCATTCAAAACGAAGAACGCAAACTTCACTGCCTGGAGTGTGTATTTGCCCCAATCTTTCTCCGGGTTCTGCTGCGAATGCGCCTGTTTGAAGGCAATGCGATTATTGGCGACCGTGCCTGCCGGTGTCGTTGCAACGAACTGCGCGCCTGCGGTCGTCGTAGTGGGGCGACCATTGATGTCAAACACGGTTCCGGTGGCAAGATCATGAGCACCGTTGCCGGTACCTTTATCGGTATACGCGACCGCACAACCTTTTTTCAGTCCCCACTCGCCTGCGGTGGCAATCGCGCCATACACACCGCGCGAGCCAGAGGAAGCCGCCGTGATGATGCACGGTGCATCCGACTTGAACGTGGATGGAATCTGCACCATCATGGTTACGTTTTGTTTACCAGAGCCATCGTCGGAGTACGCGATGTACTCGACGCCCGCGATCTTGCCTTCACCCGTGCCAACGACGCCTGCGCTGTCAACGTTGGGCCCAAAAAACACGCCAAAGCCACCGTTGGTGGTCATGTCGAGCAGCGCGCGATAGTTGTTGTAGATCGCCAGGCGGCGTAACTCAGCGACGGTGGGGCTGGCCGCGTCAGCGATGGTGGGCGCAACGGCGCTCTGCAGGCCCGATTTTCCGAGGCCAGCGGTGAGCAGGTCGTTGCTGCTGCCGTCCACGTTCATGCGCTGAATGACGCCACTGACGAAGGCAGGGGGCGTGTTAAGCACGACTTCATTGCTTGAGCCGCACCCCGCCAGCGAGGTTGCGACGACAGCGCTTAACGCGCCTATCGCGGTGGATGAGTATTTGAGTTTCAAAATGTGCCCCCTTGGTGTGTGGTGTGCAATCGCCTGCCCGATCCGCCGCAACGCAGATTGCGTACGGCGCGGTTTAGCGCCAGCGTGTGATGCGTCGTTGCAGTGTCCTGCTTTCCTGATCGCATCAACCCGTTTACTGCCAATTCAGTATACGCGCGCAGCCGTATGTGCTGACGTCGCGCAAGGCGTGAAGAAGCGGCGGCGCTCCAGGCCAAAACGAGATGTGAAGGATCGCCAGCCGCTCACAGGACGAGGCGGCGCGTCGATACGTGATCGCCCCTTAACGGAGCCACGCTACAACCGCGCGAACATCTGCTTTCAACCTATTCGAGTCGAACAAAAAACTGTCTCGCGTTATGGGTTCGGTGGGCGGTATGCCTGTCCCGCCGCCGCATCGCGCGTCAACCGCGATAAATGGTTTGGCTTGTCGGGCAGTCGCTTTGATTCACGACCGCTCGCCCTGATTCACGACCGCTCGACCGCGGTCGGCTTCGCCATTAAACAGGTGCCGCGCAGAACGTGGGGGGCCACTCTGCGCGGTGTCAGCGCAATGCGCCCAGTTCGGTAGGCGCGCGGGGTGACACCGTTACGCCCGCGTCACGCGGCAGGTCACCCGGCGTCATCAGCTTGCCGTTCTGGCCAATGAATCGCGTGTCGCTGATCGGCAGACCGCCGGCGTCTGCGTTGATTCGCGGCAGCACTTTCGATTTGGGCGCGCTACATGCACCGCCGGTTCGGTAAGCAAGTGCCGCAGCGAGCTGGCCTTCGGCTGGATCGCCAAGCGCATGGGTCAAATCATCGGCTGCGGCACAGGTGGGCGAAAATCCGTCGACATAGTCGCCTTCGCCTTTGGCGTTGACGCCTGTGAATTGAATCGTGAAATAGGTCGTGCCGCAGTTGTCCGTGCCGTAGAACCCGAACGGCTTGCCGCACGTCGCGCCGCTACCGATCAGGATGACCTGCACATCAATTCCGCGCAGTGCGTTGATCAGCGCTTCGCTGGCCGAGCAGCTGCCACTCGTGGTGAGAACAAAGACCCGGCCCAGATTGAGTGTGGGCAGCGCCTGCGTGCTCGCCACGCCTCCCGCATAGCCAGAGCCCGTGCTGTAGAACGGCGTGGTGTCGTCGGG
>JANXNO010000469.1 GCA_025354075.1 Burkholderiales bacterium
CTCGACGCAAAAGGGTCTGTTGCGGTGTCATGGAAGATCGCAAAGCTGCTCGAACACTGAAATCGCAAGCATGCGTTCGCAGCGTACGTGCCGTACACACACCGCAATACGCCATCCGGTTACCGCTACGACAGCCCAGTATTGCTTGGGGAGGGCACAAACTTTCCGAAATTCCTCGCGGCGCTGTGCTCGCAGCACGTGGCCTACGACCCCGGCTGCAAAATGGGAGGATTGTTTACCGGGAAGATCACGCAAAAGGCGCGAAGCCAGTTTCGTATTTCGCTTAGGAGACTCAACGTTTTGTATAACCGGATTGAGCCGGTTGATCTGTAGTAGTTTGCAGGCTAAATTAAATGTTTTAACGCGTCATAAAATACGTGTTAATGTGCATTTTTGAGTAAAATGTGACCCATATGCCGCGCACCGCCCCCTCTCTGTTACCACGCCTCACCCGCTTGCTGGAAGCCTTGGGCGGCAACCTGAAGCTCGCCCGCCTTCGCCGCAAGTTTTCGGCGGAAACGGTGGCGCAGCGTGCCGGAATTTCGCGCAAGACGATGTATCGCGTTGAGCAGGGCGACCCGGCGGTGGCTTTGGGCATCTACGCGCGGGTGATGCAGGCGCTGGGGCTGGAGCAGGATTTGTCGCTGCTGGCGGCGGATGATTTGCTGGGGCGGAAGTTGCAGGACGCGGCGTTGCCGGTGCAGCGGCGTGCGGTCAAACGGAAGGCCATTGAAACTGTTGTGGACGTCGCGACCGCCCTCACCCCAGCCTTCTCCCGCGCGCGGGAGAGGGGGCCAGCGAGCGAGTAGATGGCTTCGCTGCAGACGGTTCAAGTTTGCGTTGACGGCGAAAGTCTGGCCACGCCCGCGTTGATGGGCACTCTGCATTGTCAGCGAACCGGGACGGGCGAAATCTTTTCGTTTGAGTACGACCTTTCGTGGTTGCGACGCGCTGAGGCGTTTGCGTTTGATCCCGATCTTGCGCTGGTGTCTGGTCCGCAATATCCGGCGGCGGATCGTGCGTCGTTTGGAACATTTCTCGATTCGTCGCCTGACCGGTGGGGCCGTGTGCTGATGCAGCGCCGCGAGAACACGCGAGCACGGCGTGAAGCACGGCGGCCTCGCGGGTTGACTGAGTGGGATTTTCTGCTGGGCGTACATGACGAAACCCGTTTGGGCGCGCTGCGGTTTCGTGAGTCGGACGATAGGCCATTCATTGATAGCGACACACGGCTCGCCGCGCCACCGATCACGTCGCTGCGCGAGTTGCAGGCGGCCAGTTTGCGCTTTGAAGAGCACGTAAACGAGGAGGAGCACCCGGACTATGAACACTGGTTGTCGCAGTTGTTTGCGCCAGGAACGTCCCTTGGTGGCGCACGGCCCAAAGCGTCCGTGCGCGATGAGCGCGGTGTGTTGTGCATGGCGAAGTTTCCGAGCCGACAGGACACACGAGATGTTGGCGCGTGGGAGCTGGTGGCGCATCGGTTGGCGGCGGACGCTGGCATTGCGGTGCCGCCCGCGTGCCCGCTGCGATTGCCCGATAGCCCCTACACCACGTTTGTGGTCGAGCGATTTGACCGAACATCAGCGGGCGGTCGTCGTGCGTTTGTTTCGGCAATGACGCTCACCCAACGCAAGGATGGCGAAGGCGGCGCGAGCTATCTTGAATTGGTGGATTTGTTGCAGACGCGCGGTGCGGACACTCGCGCTGATTGCGAGCAATTGTTTCGCCGCGTTCTTTTCAACGTGTTGATTCACAACACCGACGATCACTTGCGCAACCACGGATTTTTCATTGCTGCGGATGGTATTCGACTGTCGCCCGCGTATGACATGAATCCATCCATCGAACGGCGCGAGTTGTCGCTGGCGATCAACGAGGTTGAGACGGTGTGTGATGTTTCGATTGCGATGGATGCGGCTGGCGACTATGGCTTGTCTGGTGCGGATGCGGTTCGTGTTTTGCAAGCGGTGCAGGAAGTGATCGGTCAGTGGCGCACTGTGGCGAACAGCCTGGGCATTCCAGCGTCGGAGCAGGCGCTGATGGCTGCGGCGTTTGAGGTCGAGTGAACTGCCTCGCGAAGCGACGGCACGGCGTAATCTCCCACTAAGCTCCCCGCCGTATCATCGGCTTATCCTGCGATTTAGATACCAACGCCCATGCCCTTCACCAACATAAAAGCCGAAGACGACGAAGACTCCCCGATCTCGCCCGCTGAGCGCGCAGCGGCGGCGTCGCGCTCAACTTGGGTGAGCGTGGGCGTGAACGTGGTGTTGTCCACCACGCAGATTGTGGTGGGCGTGTTGTCGAAGTCGCAGGGGTTGATTGCGGACGGGATTCATTCGCTGGCGGATCTGGTGTCGGACTTTGTGGT
>JANXNO010000036.1 GCA_025354075.1 Burkholderiales bacterium
CAAGGACAACACGCCCTCTGGCGCAGCAAATCGTTTCGCGTCGGCCCGCGCGGCAACGCCCGGCGACGCGAGCGCGTGGAAGGCGACGCTGTACGCAGCGGCAAATCCAGCGCGTGACGCGTGGCTCGATTTGGTGGCACCCGCAGGTGCTGCGGCGCTCACCGCGCTCGATGTGTTCCCGGTGACAGAGCAGGTCAACGACCCGTCGGTACAACAGGTGTATCGCACCGGGCAGGGCTATGCCGTCAAATTGAAGCTGGTCGATGGCGTCAAGCTGCCCGAGCGCATGCCCATTGTGCTTGCGGCGTCTGGCCCGATTGGCGCGAAAGGAGAAATCGCTGGCAATACGTTGGCGACGGTGAGCTACACATCGTTTGCGTTGCCTGCTGGAGCGACTGCACTGAGCGGCCCGGTTGCCAACACGGACTCATCATCAAACGCGCTGACGTTTTGGTCAGCGCTATTGCTCGCTTTCCTTGGCGGCATGGTCTTGAACTTGATGCCGTGCGTGTTTCCGGTGTTGTCGCTGAAGATTCTCTCGTTTGCTCAGCATTCGGGCAAAGCTGCGGAAAGCCGCACCGCCATGCGCCAGCACGGAATCTACTACGCCATCGGCGTCGTCCTCTCGTTCCTCGCGCTCGCAGGCGCCATGCTCGCGCTGAAAAGCGCTGGAAGCGCCATTGGCTGGGGTTTCCAGCTTCAGAACCCCGGCGTGGTGTGGGTGCTCGCGGTGATCTTCTTCCTGATTGGACTCAACTTGATGGGTGCGTTTGAGGTGGGTCAGCTCGCGCCGTCTTCGTTGCTGTCGATGCAGGCGAAGCATCCCGGTGTGGATGCGTTTTTCTCGGGCGTATTGGCCGTGATCGCCGCGAGCCCGTGTACCGCACCGTTCATGGGCGCAGCCCTCGGATTTGCGCTGACACAAAGCGCGGCTGCGGCGCTGGCGGTGTTCGCGGCGTTGGGCGTCGGCATGGCGTTGCCGTATGTGCTGCTCGCTTGGTTTCCCAAGTGGCTGGACAAGCTGCCGCGTCCGGGGCAGTGGATGATTACGTTCAAGCAGTTGCTGGCGTTCCCGATGTTCTTGACGGTCGTTTGGCTGGTGTGGGTGATCTCGTTGCAGGCGGGCTCGGATGGTGCTGCGATTGGTTTGCTCGGCCTCGTCGGGCTGGCGTTCGCAGCGTGGTTGATCGGCTCGATGAAGTCTGGTGTGCGCTGGGCGGGCGTCGCGGCAGCGGTGATCGCGATGGCGCTCGCGTGGCCTGCGAGCGAGCCCGCGCAGGCAGCGACGGCCTCGTCGAAAACGAGCAAAGCCAATTGGCAGCCTTGGGATCCAGCGGCGGTTGCCAAGCTCAATGCCGAAGGCAAACCGGTGTTCGTCGACTTCACCGCCGCGTGGTGCGTGAGTTGTCAGGCGAACAAACGGCTGGTGCTCACTCGCGCTGAAATCGAGAGCCTGTTTGA
>JANXNO010000488.1 GCA_025354075.1 Burkholderiales bacterium
CTTTGGTCCATACGCTTGCACCTCCAGTTGAGCCGATACCTCCGGCTCCTGATTGGGTGGTGGTTTATAGCCCCGCGGAACGGTGGCGCGCAGGGTGACGTTTTCTACGAACAGGTATGGAATGGATGTTTCCAGCGCATACAAGGTTTTCTGCAGTGACGCCGGTGTTGCGTTGAAGCCGACATTGAGCGAATACACACGGAAGCCTCCCTCATCCTTGACCGTCACTGGCTGGATAGACGTCAAGCGCGAGCCGTTTGTTTCCAGCATGGGCCGAACCAAATCGGTCAACTCTGCGCCGCCCAGATTGGGGGCTGAATTCTTGAGAAAAAAGCGCCCGCTTTCGCGCGCCTTGAGCACATCGAGCGCACGCGCGTACTCAACCTTACCGGATGAGATGCGTTGATACCGCTCTATGCGACCCTCGGCAGCCGAGCGTGCTTCGTTGTAGCGGTTGTACAGAACGTAGGCTGGCGCGGCGGCGGCTGAGATTACAGCGCCTATGGCAGCAATCACCAAAAACACCGCCAGTGCGCGACCGCGGATACCGGTGGGCAGGTTCATGGTCGTTTCTCGGACGTGGCGGGCGCGCTGAGGGCGGGAGCAACAGCTGCTCCTGATCCACCACCCGCCGTCGCGGGCAACGAGGAGGCCGCAGATGTAGGCAACTTTTTGCTGGCGTCGTTTTGCGTGGGGCTTGGCGCAGGAGCGACCAGCGCGGGTGCCGCGACTGGTTGCGGCACCGTACCCGATGCTTTGGCTGCAGTGGGCGCGCCCGCCGTGGCGGCGGGTGACACCGGAATGGTCATCACCGCTGATGCGTCAGACAAAAGCAGCGCCTTGGGTAATTCGGCAACTACGAGCTCGCCGGCAATGTGGAAGCGTTCGGCATTCGGTGCTACCCGTGTCATCGTCGCTTTAAAGGTGGGGTCTTTGATCAGCGGGGACTCCTGCACCAGCTGCAAAATTTTGCCGCCGCTACCCGTTTCGCCCTGCAACACCACCTCTTTACCCTTTTGATTGGGAACGCTGCGAATCTCGATGGACTGCGCCCACGTGTCGTCCGGCAAGCGCTTGCTCAAGTCGTCCAGCAGTTGCACCACGAGCGGCGCACCGTGCTTCCTTGCCAACGGCAGGTTGTATTCGCTGATCTGCTTCTCAAGCTGCCGCTGAATCAGGCTCGCAACTTCGGCATCAGCCTTAGCGGCGGTTTCGATGGGCTGCAGCTCGAGCACATACTGCCGCATCTGCCACAACGGCAGCGCAACCAGCATGATCGCGAGAGCTGCGCACAGTCCGCCAAGTGCGGGCGTGATCCATGTGCGTTTTTGGTTGCCCTCGTCCGCCGCTGATTTCGCCGTCTTGAGCAGATCAAGAGGTGTGTCAACATCATCGGGGGCCAGCAGCAGCCGGTTCACATCAATATTCTTCTTCTTGGCCTCTGCCAGCATCGGATCGACGCGCATGCGCGGCGCGGCGGCGAGCTCAACAGTGCAGGTGCCGGCTGACAAATTGCGTTGACTGACACGAAAGTCATAGTACAGCTCGCTCGGTTTCAGTGGTGTCAGCCGATCCAGCTCATAGCCCAGCACTTGCTGCAAACGGTCTTGCACGGCCAATGGCATCTCAAGCTGGCGACGAAAGCCATTCGATTCACCGATCACCAGAGCGGCGGAACCCCCGCTTTGCGCGAGCGCCGAGCTTAGGAGAGGTCTCGATTGGTCGAGCGCGCCGGCGGCGGACCACACTCGATCTGCTGTGGGCGACCACATTGCAGGGCGACGTGCCCGAGCCATTTTGCGCCGTAAGTTGACCGGGATGCACTCTGTAAGCTGCTGCTTCCACCACGATAGAAAGCGGCCAAAGCTCTGTGCAGCGTTCGGCGTTGACGAGGAAAGATCAGCCATTCACAGCTCCCGCAGAAGGCGACTGGGCGGGTGGTGGCAACGTGAGCGCGTCTGTTGGAAGGCCCTTTTGCCACAAGAAGAACTGCGGGCGGCCACGAGTGACACCGCCAAGGCGAAGACTGGCTTCACGGGCGGCGCGGATACCGGATGCGGTCATCGCGTCAGCACGAATGCGCACGGCGTTTTGACCGCCAGCGAAGTAGGGGCTGGAGAAGGGCAGTGGTGGCGGTGGCGCACCATCTCGTAACGCCTGATCGCGCTGCTCAACCCAGGTTTGCGCCTGCGTGGCATCAATGCCCGGCACCAGACTCAATACGGCGATCGACGCTGACTGCGGATCAATTCCGGGCGAGCGACCATGCACCGTCAAAAACGGCGCAACTGCGTTGTAGAGTTTCGGGCTGATTCCCATTACGTTTTGAAGCTCCTCGATTGCCACGAAAAAATCATTCGCTGGCAGCACTTTTTTTCCGGCTGTCTTGTAGTCGTCTGCTTCTGCCCCGTTTGGGCGCTTGAGATTATCAGCGTCCGTCCAGTCTTTGACGGCGGCAACGATGGCGTCCGCTTCCTCGTCAGTGGCCCCGGCGGACGTGAACACCTTTTTGAGCAGGGGCTCTGCCGCAAAGTTCAAATCAATTTTAGCAGTCTCACTTTTAGCGGTTACGGACATTTGTACGCCGTTCTCGCTCCACGCGTGCGGCAATCCGTCCGCCTTCCATTGCGTCAGCGCAGTCTGGGCATCGGCCGAGCGCGCCCGGCTCAGCTCGTAAACCATTCGATTGACCGCGCCGTCGGCTGCCGCCTGCGCCGTCGCCGAGCCAAGCGTGTTGGCCGTAACCTGAGAGCTGATGCGCTGACTTTCACTGAACGGCAGGGCGATGAGGGTTAAGAAGATGACCAGCCCGAGCACCATGATGAGGGCGATACCGCCTTGTCGTCGTTGCCTGCGGGTGGCGAATCGGGCGGACTTCATCGCGCGCCCGTGCTTTGAATAATGCAGCGCTGGCGCTGAAAGTCAAAATTACAGCCCAAGGCCTGCGACAGCTTGAGCGATACGATCAACTCGGGCCATCGCCGCTCGCCTGTCTCGGTGATTTGAATTTTTATCAACATCGGCATGCGCGCGTTTTCGTCCCAGCTGTCTACCCAAACGCCGGCATCGGGATTGGTCAGCGGATCATCGCCCACGTCAAAATACGAAATCGTCAACGCGTCGATATGATCGGCCAGCACGATGGGCTCCGCGCTGGACAGATCGGGCACTGCCTTTTCGTCCGGGTCGGTAGGTTGGCGACGCAGCACAAGTTGCCCGCCCTTGCCAGAGCTGGATGACTTGCCCACCGCGAGCTGCCACCACATTACGCCGCCTTCGGCGATTTGCGAGGTGACCGGCGCGAAGTAGGTCAACGTATTTTGCTTGCCGCTGAACTTAAGTGGCTGACTCACCTCGCGCCGCCACCGCATCGGCAGCGCGCCACCGATGTGATCGCGTAAAAACGCCTGCGTCCGCGCATACTGCTCGGTGCGCTCCACGACGTCAGTCGCGGCGGTCGTGCTGCGCTCGGCACCGCGCACCGTGCCCATAAGAATGGCGGCGAGCAGCCCCAGCAGCGTAATCGCGGCGAGCAGCTCGATCAGCGTAAAGCCGCGCTGTTTCATGGTCATGGCGTGGCTCGCGGCACGGCCAGCAACGTGGCCAATTCAACGGTGCGTCCCGGCTTGCCCGACACGTCGCCGGGGTTGACGGCGACCACGCGCGCAACTACTCGCTTGAGCTCCAGCGGCGGCAGGACTGGGTTTTCTGCCTCATCAGTGGGCTCGCTCGCGATGGTGAGCGTCCACGCCAATCGACCATCTTTCGAGCTGCCCGATTCACTGCCATCCGACACTAATTTTTCAACCCCGACACCGGACAACAACGATTGCGCCAGCGTCATCGCACGCATGTAGTCGCTGGACGTGGAGGCCGCGCGCACGCCGGTGGCGAACACTTGCGATAGCGCGCCCAAACACAGCGCCGCGATGACCACGGCGACGATAACTTCAAGCAGCGTGAAGCCTTGCTGGGAACGCGCGATGAGTTTCACGACTCTTCAATCGCCACGCGACCATTGAGCCAGCCGACATCGATGCGGTATTCGCGCTCTTTGACTTTTAGCGTCACCCGGCCACCCGTTGATCCGCCGTCGGAATAAAAGCGCACGTAAGCGTGTTTCGGATCGACGGTTTCAGCGGCGGTGGTGGTGAGATCGAGTTGAATCGTTGACGGCCATTTGCCGCGTTTTTTTCCACCGGGCAGTTGATAGGTACGGTCTTCCAGATTGAACTCGACGCCGACATCGGTGCGGGTGGCAATCGCTTCGCTTCGCGCGAAACGCAGCGTCTGCGCGACGGAGCGGGCGACGGCGCGTTGCTCGGCAGAGGTGACGCCTGCGGAAAAAAGTGGCGGTGATAACACCAATACGATGCCGATGATCACGATCACGATCATCAGTTCGAGCAGCGTAAAGCCGCGAGTACGGCTCGTTGTAGGAGCGGCTCTGCCGCGACCTGCGTCCACCATGCCGACAGGTCGCGGCAGAG
>JANXNO010000493.1 GCA_025354075.1 Burkholderiales bacterium
AAGTCAAGCGCGCCGCTGGCAACGTAACGGGCGAGACAAAAATCGTAAGTGCTGCCGTTGAGGCAAGAGCCTGCGACGACGATCTTGCCGTCGGGCTGCAGCGCAACGCTGTAGGCGCCATCGTTGCCGTTGCCGATCGCCGTGATGACTTTGCCGGTGCCGTTAAAGTTCGTGTCGAGTGCGCCGTTGGCGAGGTAGCGAGCGAGACAAAAGTCGTAATTGACGCCGTTGGAGCAAGTGCCTGCGACGACGATCATGCCGTCGGGCTGCAGCGCGAGGCTGTAGGCAACATCGGTTCCGCTGCCAATCGGTGTGATGACGGTGCCAAAGCCCGAGCCAAAGGTGGCGTCCGGAGCCCCCGGGAACGCGGCGGCAAGGCTCGCCACCACGAGCCAGAGCACGGCAACTGCGCGCGCCGCGCCGGATCGGAGGCGGGGGGCTGCTTGGAGGGTAGGGATGAAGGCGATCATGGAAACCTCCGGCTGAAGGGTTGACGACCAACATTGGGTAACGCAATGATAGGACGCTTTCCCGCCAAATCAAGCTGCCGTGTGGCTGGCGTGGCTCGCGTATTGAAAGCGGCTTCGGCCGCCGCGAAGGCGCATTCGACGCGACGGCAACAAAACTCAACTGCGAGGATGCACATCGTCGCGTCGCTTGTTCACCTACTTCGCAAACAAATTCTCAATATGCTCAAACGCTTTGAATTCGATGGCGTTGCCTGATGGGTCGAGAAAGAACATGGTGGCTTGTTCGCCCGGTTCGCCTTTGAAGCGGATGTGGGGTTCGATGATGAAGTCGGTGCGGGCTGCTTGCAGGCGCTCGGCGAGTTCGTGCCATTGCTTCATGCTAAGCACCACGCCGAAGTGACGGCAGGGGACGTTGTCGCCGTCGACTTCGCTCGTTTTCGCCATTGAGCATTCGTCGGGCGCGAGGTGGGCGACGATCTGGTGGCCGTAGAAATCAAAGTCCACCCAGTGCGGGCTCGAGCGGCCTTCCTTGCAGCCGAGCAGGTCGAGATAAAAGCTGCGCGCTGCTGTGAGATCGTGGGTGGGGAAGGCTAGGTGGAAGGGCTGGATGGACATGGTGATTTTCTTTGCTGCGGTGGAAGTCTGATTCTAGGTCGCGAGATAATCGTCTGATGGCCACACCGTTCCAGGAAATTCTCAAAGAGCTTGAAGTCTTCGACGGTAGCGACGTCGAGCATATTTTTATCGTGCTGGCGGCGATGGCCATCGGTGTGGTGGTC
>JANXNO010000515.1 GCA_025354075.1 Burkholderiales bacterium
CTCTCACGAATCACCCCCCCACTCCCCTCCGTAAACCCCGGACAAAAGAAGTGTTTCGTCAGCGGCAAGCGCTGATGCTGCGACGGCATGCCGTGAATCTCGTCTACCCATGCTTCTGCGCTGAGATATTCAAGGTTGATCCAGATCGGTTTGGGCTGGCGCGCTGCCATCGCTTCCACGAAGTTGGCAGGCGGGTCGCAGGCGAAGGCTTCGATTACGACTTCACGGGGGTTGAGCAAGTTCGACGCGCTCCACGCGACGACTTCGACGCTTAGTAAAGATTGCCGCGCCAAACTCGGCTCAATCTCCGGCGCGATCACCCGAAACGCACCCAGATCGTCAACGATCAGGCGGACTTCGCAGCCGTGTTCTGCGACCAACTGCCGCGCCAGACGCCAGCAGACGCCGATGTCGCCGTAGTTGTCGATGACCTGACAAAAGAGGTCAATATGCATCAGCGGCTTTATCGTGAAAGCGCCGTCGCATTGGGGCTGAACGTTGAATTAGCCTCAAGTCGACTTTCAATAGAATGCCTATCTACGCCCATATTGAAAGAGGGTTTCAACAAAAAGTTGATCTGAACGATAAACGCTTCAAAGCAAAAAATCACGCCGCAATCAGCGCTTCCAGCTTGGCCGAATCCACGGCAAACGCGCGAATGCCTTCGGCCAATTTCTCTGTCGCCATCGCGTCATTGTTGAATGCGTAACGGAACGCCGGTTCCGACACGTCGAGCTTGATGGGCGCTATTGCGGCCTTCGTAGCCGGGATCAGTCTGCGCTCGACGGGCTCGTTCATGCCCTGCAACGTATTGAGCAAATCCGGCGAAATAGTCAGCAAATCGCAGCCGGCCAGCGCCAGAATTTCACCGACATTGCGGAAGCTCGCGCCCATCACTTCGGTCTTGTAGCCGTAGTGCTTGTAGTACGCATAGATGTAGCGCACCGACTGCACGCCGGGGTCGTCCTCGGGCGCGAAATCCTTGCCATCGCGCTTCTTGTACCAGTCCATGATGCGGCCCACGAACGGCGAAATCAGCGTGATGTTGCCCTCGGCGCAGGCGGCCGCCTGAATCGGGCTGAACAGCAGCGTCAGGTTGCAACGAATGCCTTCTTTTTCGAGCACGGTCGCGGCGACGATGCCCTCCCAGGTCGAGGCGATCTTGATCAGCACGCGGTCACGCGAAATACCCGCTGCTTCGTACAACGCGATCAGGTCATGCGCCTTGGCAATGGTTGCTTTGGTGTCGAACGATAGCCGCGCGTCAACCTCAGTGGACACGCGGCCGGGCACAATTTTCAGAATCTCCATGCCAAAGCGAACCAGGACCCGGTCCGCAACGAATCCTGCGGCCTGTCCGCGATGCTGGGCTACCGTTTCAGTGAACAGCGGCTTGTAAGCGTCCTGCTGCACGGCCTTCAAAATCAGCGACGGATTGGTCGTCGCGTCGCGGGGTGCGTAGGCACGCATGGCATTGAAATCGCCGGTGTCGGCGACGACCGTGGTGAATTGTTTGAGCTGGTCGAGAGTGTTCATTGTGCGATACCGGGCAAGAGCGGCGAGTGCTCGCATTGTCGCCTTTTGCCTTGCTTGTAGTCTTGTAACTACGGCTTGTTGTTTTGCTACAAGGCTGGTATGGTTCAGTCATGGAAAGCAATTTTGATCTTGTAATTTTCGGCGGCACCGGTGATCTGGCGCTGCGCAAACTGTATCCCGCCCTGTTTCTCGCTGACTGCGATGGCCGCCTGCATCCGCAGGGCCGCATCATCGCCGCCGCCCGGCAGGCGCTGGACGCTGGTGCATTTCGCGCCAAAGTGGCCGAGGCCTTACAGCGCTTTGTGCCTAAAGTCACCGGCGGGACGGCCGCTGCACAGACGGCGCGCGAAGCGTGTATGAGCCGGTTTCTTGATCGGCTCACATACTTCTCGCTCGACGTGAATGATGGGGCGCAGTTTCAGGCATTGAAAAAATCGCTCGACGAGCGAGATAGTCAGACCATCTTTTATCTGTCGGTCGGGCCTGCTTTATTCACCGCCATCATTAACGGACTCAAGTACGCAGGTCTCAACACCGCCGAGACGCGAATCGTGCTCGAAAAACCGCTCGGTCACGACCTCGCGTCGTCGCGCGAAATCAACGCGCTGGTGCTCAACGCATTTTCAGATTCACAGGTCTATCGCATCGATCACTACCTCGGCAAAGAGACGGTGCAAAACCTGCTCGCCTTGCGCTTTGGCAACACGCTGCTGGAGCCGTTGTGGAACCGAACCTGGGTGCGCGATGTGCAGATCACTATCGCCGAAACGGTGGGCGTGGAAACGCGCGGCGAGTTCTACGATGGCACCGGTGCCTTCCGCGACATGGTGCAAAACCACCTGTTGAATCTGCTGTGTATCACTGCGATGGAGCCACCGTCCAGTCACGACCCGAATTCCGTTCGCGACGAAAAACTGCGCGTACTTCGTTCGTTAAAACCGTGGTCGCAAGACACACTGCGAGAAAACATTGTGCGCGGCCAATATCGCGCGGGCAGCATGGCCGGCATGCCCGCTGCGGCCTATGTGTCTGAGGAGGGTGTCGCAACCGGCTCATCGACCGAGACCTACGTCGCGTTGCGCACAGAAATCCTCAACTGGCGCTGGGCTGGCGTGCCGTTCTACCTGCGCACCGGTAAGCGCATGACAGAGCGTAAAGCCGAGGTGGTGATTAGTTTCAAGTCACCGCCACATTCGATTTTTGACAGCCCTCTCGCTCCCAATCGGCTGGTCATCACGCTGCAGCCTGAGGAAAACGTTCGCCTGTACACGATGGCCAAGGCACCCGGCGACGGGATGCGCTTGCGCGAAGTGCATCTCGATCTCGATTTCAAGGAATTTTTTCTCGAGCGCAGACAGGATGCCTACGAGCGACTACTGCTCGACGTGTTGCGCGGCAATGCGACGCTCTTTATGCGCCGTGACGAAGCCGACGAGGCTTGGCGCTGGTGCCAGCCCGTGCTTGACGGCTGGGCGCAGGACGGTACACCGCCGCTGAGCTATGCGGCTGGAAGCTGGGGGCCTGCCGCTTCCAGCAGATTGACTGCGATGGCAGGCACGGCGTGGCATGAAGAACTCGGCATCTAAGAAAAGAATTATCGGAGGACTTTGTAATGGTGGCGTTATCAACAATGACGGATGCCGTGACCAGCGAACCCGGTAATCCGGATGCGCTGGTCTCGCGCATCACCGCTGTGCGTTTGAGCTTGCGGCCCAGTGAGCAGCGCGTAGCGGCCTACGTACTGGGGCAGCCTAATCGGGTTGCGCACATGGCCATCGCCGAGTTGGCAGAAGCAGTGGGAGTTACCGACCCGACTATCGCACGTTTTTGCCAGGCGTTGGGCTTCACGGGCTACAAGGCATTCAAAGTCGCGCTGGCAAAGAGTCTGGCCACGGGCGTGCCCTACGTTCACACCGATGTGTCGGCGCAGGATTCGTGTGCTGACGTGATCGCCAAAGTGTTTGATCGATCAATTGCAACGCTCATTGCGATGCGCAATCAGGTTGATCCCAAGTTGTTCGAACGCGCAGCCGACGCCATCACGCGCGCCCGTCGTGTTGAGTTTTACGGCGTCGGCAATTCCGGCGTTGTGGCGATGGATGCGCAGCACAAATTCTTTCTGCTTGGCATGCATACGGTGGCCTACAACGACCCACACTGGCAGGTTCAGTCGGCGGTGTTGCTGACGCCGGAGGATGTCGTTGTCGCGATATCGCGGACGGGTCGCACTCGCGACATGATACAAACGTGCGACCTGGCACAACGTGCGGGTGCGACCGTGATTGCCATCACCGAAAGAGCTTCCCAGCTCGCAAAAATTGCCGATATTTCGCTTGCCGTGGACGTCGATGAAGATCCGGATGTGTACTCACCGATGGTCGGGCGTTTGGCGCAGCTGGCGCTCATCGACGCGCTGGCTGTGGCCGTAGCGCTCAAGCGCGGCCCGGAACTGCAGAAGACGCTGCGCAAGGCCAAAGACACGTTGGTCGCCAAGCGCGAGAAAGAGGGCGACATGTTGACGCCGCTGACCTTGGCGGCACGCAGCCGCTGGTTTTGACGGTGTCGCGGTTGCGTAGCTCTTCTACAGCGGGGGCCTATCTTTTGCCGCTAAACTTCGAACCATGAACGAGCCTGCACAAGAATCCGCCCGCGACCTCTCGCCACGCGCCAGCACCATGCGCGAACGCCGTGCGGCCATGAAGGTCAAGCTGCGCAGGCGCGGCATGTTTGCGCTGCCCAGTATGTTCACGCTAGGCTGCCTGTTCTTCGGTTTTTTCGGCATTATTCAGGCAATGAATTTGCGATTTGACTACGCCGCTACGTGCGTGTTCGTCGCGATGGTGCTCGACAGCCTGGATGGTCGGGTGGCGCGCATGACGAAGACGCAAACGGCGTTCGGTGCCGAGCTGGACAGCCTTGCAGATATGGTGAGTTTTGGTGCCGCGCCTGCGCTCATCGTGTACGAATGGTCGCTGAGTTCGTTGCCCAGTCCGCGCATTGCGTTGGCGGGTGCATTTATTTATGCAGCGTGTGCGGCATTGCGATTAGCGCGTTTCAACGTACAGATTGATGTGGTGGATAAACGATTTTTCAACGGACTTCCGAGTCCCGCAGCTGCCGCAGTTGTCGCTGGCTTTGTGCTGCTGATGGATGATCTCGATATCGAAGGCGTTGACGTCGCATGGTGGGCGTTCGCCATTACGCTCGTTTCAGGCATTTCGATGGTGACAACAGCACAATTTTTCAGTTTCAAGGCGATGAGCCGGCGGGCGATTTCGTTCACGGCGCTGGCTATGTTTGCGGTTGGTTTTGGCTTTATGCTGGTTGACCCACCGAAAGTAATTTTTGCCGTCTGCCTCGCGTATTTGGTGTCAGGCTACGTGGTCTGGTTGTGGCGTGCCATTAAGCGACCCGCGGCCCCGGCAGATGAGGTCGCCACCTCTGTCGACGGCATACCGCCAGCTTGGTGACTTGAATAGTTAGGGCGGCTGGGCTATAGTTCGAGTATGCAATCGCACTTCCAGCAATTCGCCGCCACCGCATCGCAGAGCCTTATTGGCTCGCTGCTGTCGCTCGGCCTGTCGCTGACGCTGCTGCGCACCCAGCGCAAATAAATTTCCCCACTCCCATCCGTTGCGCCACGTCCTCTCCCTGAAAACAGGGCGACGCTGCTGCATTCTCCTATCCTGATCTTCGCCTTCGATACTGTGAGTCCATCATGCCCATGTTGAAACAACCCCATCAGAAATACGCGGCGTTCACACCCCTGGCGTTGCCAGACCGCACGTGGCCGAACAACACGATCACCAAAGCCCCGGTGTGGCTTGCCACGGATCTGCGCGACGGTAATCAAGCGTTAATCGAGCCGATGAATGTGGAGCGCAAAAAGAAGATGTTCGCGCTGAATGTGCGCGTCGGTATCAAGGAAATCGAAGTGGGATTTCCATCGGCTTCGCAGACTGACTTTGACTTCGTACGACATTTGATTGAAGACCGTCAAATTCCTGATGATGTTTGGATTCAGGTGCTCTCACCCTCGCGCGCTGAGTTTATTGAGCGCACGTTTGAGGCGTTGAAAGGCGCGAAACGCGCGATCTTTCACCTGTATCACGCGACGGCACCGGTAATGCGAAACGTGGTTTTCGGATTGACCCAGGATCAAGTGGTTAAAGAACTCACCATTCCGCACGTACGTCAAGTCAGGGAGCTTATGGCGAAATATCCCGAGACGCAGTGGCGGTTTGAGTTTTCGCCGGAAATGTTCTCCAACACTGAGATCGAATTCGCCAAACGTGTCGTTGACACTGTCGTTGAAGTGTACGGCGCGACGCCGCAAAACAAGGTCATCATCAATCTGCCGACCACGGTCGAAAACGCAACGCCAAATTGTTACGCCGACCAGATCGAATGGATGCATCGCAATGTCGCCAAGCGTGATTGCATCCTGATTTCTTTGCATCCACACAATGATCGTGGCACGGGCACGGCAGCAGCGGAACTCGCTTTGATGGCAGGCGCGGATCGCGTGGAAGGTTGCCTCTTCGGCAGCGGCGAGCGCACCGGCAACGTCGACATCGTGAACCTCGCGTTGAACATGTACTCGCAAGGCGTGCATCCAAATCTTGATTTCAGCGACATTGATGAGATCAAAAAAATCGTCGAATACTGCAACCAGATTCCCGTGCATCCACGTCATCCGTATGCGGGTGACCTCGTGTACACCAGTTTCTCCGGTTCGCATCAGGACGCGATCAAAAAGGCATTCGCCGCGCGCGATGCCAACAAGACGGCGATTTGGGACATGCCGTATTTGCCCATCGATCCGATGGATGTCGGCCGCAGCTACGAGGCTGTGATCCGCGTCAATTCGCAGTCAGGCAAGGGCGGCATCAGCTATCTTCTGCAAAGCGAATACGGCGTAGATCTGCCACGGCGCATGCAGATTGAGTTCTCGCAAGTCGTGCAGCAGGTGATGGATACGTCGGGCAAGGAGATGACGGCGGACGACATCTGGAACGTGTTCGATTCGGAATACGTGAGCCGTGGCGCGCCGTACAAATATGTCGGGCACAAACTGGCCGAAGATTCGTCACGTCCGGATGCGGTCGAGGTTCATGCCGAGGTCGTGATTGATGGCGACGTACACAAAGCCAAAGGCATGGGCAACGGGCCTATCGACGCCTTTGTGGCCGCCATCGCAAGTGAACTCCACGCGCCAGTCAAAGTGATGGACTACCACGAGCACGCCATTGGCCAGGGTGCCAACGCCACCGCCATCACCTACATCGAAATGCGCGTAGGTGACGGGCCAACATTGCACGGCGTGGGCATGGACAGCAACATCGTTACCGCATCGTTCAAAGCGATTTTGAGCGGACTGAATCGCGATGCGGCTCGGGTGAGCGCTTCGGCAGCGGCAACTTTGAAGTAATCCGGCGATTCGATCTTTCGGGACGACGACGACGGGGCTTGCGAGCCCCGTTTACACTTCAGCGCATGACTGATCGCACTATCCACCCCGACATCCTCCACCGTTGGGTGGCCGATATTTTCCTGGCTTCTGGTTCAACGGAGCATGAGGCGAAACTCACTGCTGACCATTTGGTTCTCTCGAACCTCAGCGGCCACGATTCGCACGGCGTAGGCATGGTGCCGCGCTATGTGAAATCCATCGCGGCGGGCGAGCTGGTGCTTAATCAGCAGGTTGACGTGATCACCGATTCCGGCAGTTTGATGATCCTGGACGCTAAGCGCGGCATTGGGCAGAGCGTGACGCATCAGGCGATGCAGATTGCTATTGCCCGCGCTAAAGACACCGGCGTCTGTGTCATGGGGCTGCGCAATTCGCATCACTTGGGACGCGTTGGCCACTGGGCTGAGCAGGCGATTGTCGAAGGCCTGATTTCGATTCATTTCACCAATGCCGTGAGCCAGCACTGGGTCGCGCCATACGGAGCGGCTGAGGCGCGCTTTGTGACCAATCCGTTCACCGTGGGCATTCCGCGACCAGATATCGATGGCGGGCCGATTGTGCTCGACTTCGCGACCAGCGCCATCGCTCAAGGCAAGGTGCGTGTGGCGTACAACGCGGGCAAGAAGACGCCCGAGGGCGCGCTCATGGATCATGAGGGCAAGCTCACCACCAATCCCGGCGTGCTGTTCGAGCCCGTCGACGGGCGCATCGGCGCGCTGACCACGATGGCCGCGCACAAAGGCTACGCGCTGGCGATGGTGTGCGAATTGCTTGGCGCGGCGCTGACTGGCGGGCCTGTGACGATTCCCGCGAATCAGCCGAAGGCAGGCGTGTGGAACAACATGCTGACCATCGTGTTTGATCCAGCGCGCTTCGGGACGCAGAGCGCGTTCGAGCATTCAACACGGGACTTCGTGGATTGGGTGAAATCAGCGCGACTCGCAGACGGTCATGACGCGATCATGATGCCCGGCGATCCCGAGCGAAAATCACGCAAGGCGCGCGCTGCGGCGGTGCCCATAGACGAGGGCACGATTGCCGAAATGGATGCGGCGGCGGCGACCGTTGCGACCAATGGCGGGAAGGGGCCGGGGGCGTTATCGCGGTTGATGGCCTGAAACGTGCCGCTTGCGCGGATAGCCCCGTAGCCTGCATTCGCACGGTGATGCAAATGCAGGCTTCGACCCTGCGCGCCAGCACCGTGTTTCGGTGCATCAACTTTTTACCGAAAACGCCGCTGCAATTGGGCTCTGACGGCTATTTGGCTATTAATCGACTTTATGCAGTTCTTGCGGGTAGCCCTAATTCAATACGGCACACAGCCCGATTTATGTAAAAGCTATGGTCGAGAAGTCAGCGTGATATCGCCGAATCGTGCGCTCGTCGTTTCGCCGGTATTGTCGGTGTCGACCATGATCGCAATTCCTGAAATGCGTGTTGGCTCTTCGCCAAACGCGCGCTTGTAGTCTTCATAAATATCGCGAGTAAAAGTTTTCCACTTGCCCACCGAATTCGGATCGGCATCAACCACAATTTTTTTCACCCGTTGCGTAAACGGGCTGGTGATAACGGCACCGAGCGCGGCTTTGTGTGTGAACACGTAGGACAACGCCGCGTGCGGCGGCGTTTCGCCGTAGAGCATATGGGCGACGGCGTTTTCAGCTTTTTCTTTCACGCCTGCGCGCTCGGGATCAACGGCGAACGTGACATAAATGCGCGCAACGTAATCGTCGCCCCCCTTAGTGCGCGGATCACTGCTCGCGATGAGGCTGCCCGCCTTCCACTTGAAGCGCAGGATTGCGCTGATGCGCGCGTCAGCGTCGAAGCGGTGGATGAGCGCGCCCGCCGCTGCGTTGGCCGACCCTTCTAATACGGTAACGCCCAATTCGTCGTCGCGAACAAGCGCGTATCGGGTGGGATGTGGCGCGTAGCGAACGGGCTGGAAAGCCCAGTCTTTGGGCGTCGCACCCGGTGCCTGACTTGAAAACAAAGGGATCGACGCAGGCGGAGTTGCGCTGGCAAAGGCCGGTTCGGCCGCGTGGACTAAACCGGCGGCTAGCGAAACGGCCCACGTGGTAACCGCTAAAAGGATCGGCGCAATATTTGCCATCGGGAGGGTGCTTCGGGTAAAGACTTGCCGTCAAAATCAAGATGCTCGCACACGTTGCGAAAACGGGTCATCATGTCGTTGTGATCCGCGCCTCCCATGTGCACTAGCGCGTAGCGATAGTTTCCGAGCCATTTCGTTTCGCGGGCGCGAGAAGTTGCATGCTTCAGATCGAGGAACAGTTGCGCATCAGGGTAGGTTCGAGCGAGCCATCCACGCTGATCCTCAGGCGGGGGGTGCTTGATGGCATCGCCAAATTCGCGGAACACGAAGCTCGCAGCAGAACCGAATTTGCCGGCCCGATGCGGAAAGTGGGGCGGTTTACCGAGCGCCAACTCCAGCTCCAGCGCCCACAGGCTTTTGCCATCCACGCGCTCATACAAATCGGAAAATTGCCCTGCCATGCGCGGGTTGATTTCGATGAGGGTGATGCGCTCAGTCTTGGTGTCGAAAAACAACTCGACATTGAAAAGGCCGTGCGTGAACCCAATCGCCTCCACTGCACGTTTCGCGACCGATTCCAGTTTCGCGACGTGATCCGCGCTCAGCTGCGACGGATATTCAAAGCGCATGAATGACGTGGTGCCGGGATACATGACCGAGTCCACCGTGCCGAGCACGTGCACTTCGCCCGCATGCGCGTAACCGTCCACGCAGACCTGCAACGCGCCATCCACGCAGCCTTCGGCGATGAAGCAGTCAGCGTCGATTTCACAATCCAGATGCTTTGATGAGACGCGACGAAACGGCCAGGTCAGTCGTTTGATGATGATCGTTTCCCAAACGCGAAACTTCAAATGCTCGCGCAGCGCAGCTTCATCTTTGCACCGTTTGGCGAGCACCGAGAACGCCGCTTTCACGGGCTTCACGAAGATCGGGTAATCAATCGTGACCGCCTTTGACACATCGGCGTCGTAGCGAAAACCGCAAAACGGTGGTACGTGTTCAGGCAACGATTCGCCGTGAATTTGTCGCGCCAGATACTTATGTTGCGCGGTAAGCAGCGCCTTGAGTGGCGTGCCGGGCAAGCCGAGTCGTTCCGCTAACAAACTGGCGGAAAGCGCGCCAAATTGTTCTTGAGTGGAGGTGACTGCGGCGATTGTTCGATCACGATATTTGTGCGCCAGCCGGAGCACAAACCGTTCTACGTCAAACCATAACAGGCGCGCGTTTTCCGGGAAGGTGAAGAGGTCAAAACCTTCACGCACGAATTCGTATTCAGCATGCTGCGCGCCAAGCGGCGCAAGCGCAAGATCGTCATATTCCTGCGCGAACAATACGAGAACGAGGGGCTTCATCAAGTTGGCCGGATGAGCGTGAACAACGCTAGGCATACGTGTATCGTCCGCCTGTGGTTTTGGTGCAGGCGGCGATGCGGGCAGGTCGGTTCTTTCAAAAACCGTTTGACCAAGCGAGTCCAAAACGGGCACTACTTCTTGTCGTTCAAGTTCCAGTCGTAATCGAGATGCGTGATGGCCACTTTACCGGCCTTGATTTCTGCGCGCGCAGCAGGGTCATCGGCCAGCTTGTCAGCGTATTTGCCGAGCACGGCCTCGACCGAGCCAAAGCCTTTGTAGCCTTTGGTGAAGTCTTTTTTGTACCAGTCAAGCAGCTTGGTCACTTCAAGCTTTTTCGACTCGGCGTTGTAGCGATTGCGTGACCGATCCGAGAAAAATCGCGCCATCGCGTCTTCTAGTTGCGCATCAATCTTGTCACCCGTGAACACTTCGTTACGCAACATCGGGCAGCCGATTGAGGCGCAGACGACGGCGACGTGAATGCGCGGATCGTTGAACACGCCTTCAGCGCGAATCATGTCGTGCTCGATAGTGTCAAGGTTAGTTTCTTTGCCAAACAAGTTGAAAAACTTGAGTGACCAGGGTTTGCTGAACGTACCCCCAAGATCACGAATGGATTTGACGTTTGGATACTTTGTGAGGATCAACTCGATGGTGTAAGCGTTATAGGCGTTAATCAGGAACGCCAGTTGCTGATTTTTGTTCCACGATTTGTATGTCGCTTCAGGCACGGCAGAAACTGCGTCAAGGTATGCCTTCAACGCAGCGCGATCTTTCGAAAATCCTGCGTAAGAAACCTGCGACGCATTGCCACTGTTGATGTATGTGACGTGCTTTTTAAGCAGGTCATCAAACGCCCTGTGCGACTGATCAAACTGGGCAAAGGCAGAAGAAGCGACGAGCAATACTGTCGCTGCGATGATTTGAATTAGTTTTTTCATTGTTGATTTCTTTCGTGACAATCTACTGACTGCGTAGCTAAGTGATGGCTGTAGGAGCGGCTCCGCCGCGACCCACGCGCAATGAGC
>JANXNO010000603.1 GCA_025354075.1 Burkholderiales bacterium
TCTTCGTAGAGTTGGGCGCGATGCAGCGAGGTCGCGATCTCATCGGCTAGGCTTTCGAGCAGATTGCGCTCGTCACGGCTGATCGTGGCTTGGCGCGTGCTGGGCCAGCCAATATTGAGGGACCCCAACACGCGCCCACGAAAATTTAACGGGATGCAGACGAGGGCAGAGAGCTTGTCGTGTTCCTGCTGGAAAACGGTGCCAGCAAGTGGAACCTCGAAATAGGGGCTGCCCGTGGCGATGACCCGCAGCAAAAACAGCGGAGCATGATCACGGCCACGATCATGGTCATGACCACGACCACGGCGATCACAAACACTAACTTCACTTTAACCGAGAGGTAACCAGGATCCCGATGCTCGACCCAATCAGAACTCAATCCAACATTGCACCATCCGCACACATTCGGGAAGTCGAAGGTATGCGCGTGAGCCGAGCAACGTTCGATGAGGTGATGTTTCAAACCTACGTGCCGGCACAATTTGTGCCGGTGCGAGCGGCCGGGTCGCGCATTTGGGATACTGACGGCAAGGACTACGTCGACCTCGCGGGCGGCGTGGCCGTGCTCTCGCTCGGGCATTGCCATCCGGCGCTGAACGCCGCACTCAAGGCGCAAGCTGATCGCATGTGGCACATCAGCAATTACATGGTCAACGAGCCCGCGATGCGCTTTGCCAAGAAGCTCACGCAGGCAACATTCGCCGACCGTGTGTTCCTGTGCAACAGCGGCACCGAGGCGAACGAAGGCGCACTGAAAACCGCACGCAAATACGCGAGCACGACGTTCGGCGAGCAGAAGCACCGCATCATCTCGACCACCAACTCGTTCCACGGTCGCACCTGGCTCGCCGTCTCCACCGGCGGCAGCGCCAAGTACACCAAGGGCATGGGCCCCGTGCCTGCGGGCATCACGCACGTACCGTACAACGACGTCGACGCCTTGCACGCCGTCATGGACGACGACGTCGCCTGCATCATCCTCGAACCGATGCAGGGCGAAGGCGGCATGTTTCCCGGCACGCCGGAATTTTTGGGTGCCGCACGCGAACTCTGCGACAAGCACAACGCGCTGTTGATCTTCGACGAAATTCAAAGCGGCGTAGGCCGTACCGGCGCGCTCTACAGCTACATGCAAAAAGGCGTCACGCCAGACATTTTGACCAGCGCCAAAGGCATCGGCGGCGGATTCCCGATTGGCTGTTTCATCACCACCGAGGAAGTCGCAGCCGTCATGCAACCGGGCACGCATGGCACGACGTACGGCGGCAATCCGCTGGGTTCCGCAGTCGCCGAAACCGTACTCGACATCGTCAATAACGAAGCGTTCTTGAAGCGCGTGCTAGTCGCCGAACAACGCCTGCGCGACGGCTTCGCCGCGATCAACAAAAAGCACAATGTGTTTGCTGATGTGCGTGGTGAAGGCTTGTGGCTAGGCTGCGAGCTGGTAGAAAAATACGACAATCGCGCAGGCGATTTCATGAAATCCGGCCACCGCAACGGCGTCGTGTTCCTGACCGCAGGCAACAACAACATCCTGCGCTTTGCACCGGCGTTGAATATTACGGACGCGGATATTGATGATGGTCTGGCACGGACGGAACGGGCGATTGCGGAGATCGTGGGCGCGTAGGCGCGCGACGGTTTGTCCCCTCTCCCCTCGCGGGAGAGGGTAGGGTGAGGGGCATGGTGGAATGGGGGAGGATCGCATGCCCCCCGTTCGCCCTGAGCTTGCCGAAGGGTCTGCTAAACAAGCGCTTAGCGTTTGCGAAGAGCGCGCTCCACGGCCGCGCGGGGCCAGTCACTTTTTGCAATCGCGCAAAAAGTAACCAAAAACGCTAGCCCCTGCACCCCGCTTCATCCTCCGGTGCTCGCAGCGGGCGGGATACGTCAACGTCACACGAAAGCTTCGCTGACGCTACGCACAGTGTGCGCCGACGACGCATCTACGACCGCCCGTTGCTCCGCTCCTCGGCGCGGGCTGAAGGGGCAGTTCGAACCGATGCTTGATCGCTTCGCGATTCAATACAAAAAATCTCTCGCTCAGAACATCTAGGCTCGATCAACGTTCATGATTTAGGCGAGATTTGCTTCAGTAGCTTCTCGGCCAAGGAGATTGCGTAGTGGATCTGATCTTTGTCCAGATGGGTCGAGTGCACTTGCTTATTTCTAATCATCCTTAACTCAGTAAACGAAGTCACGTTCTCAAGCGAAACAATGCCTTGGCTCATCGCTTCTTCCCAATAATATGTATGTCCCTTATTGATACCTGCGGCTTGAAGACGTTGCTTCATGGTTTCCTCAAGCAGGTTCCATAACTCAATTAGACGCTCTAAAGTAGGAGCCGGCTTCACAGGTTCGGGATTGATACCGAAGAGGTTCTTCAAAAGGAGTGAAGCAATTAGGCGGTACGCTTGCAGATACTGTGAGTCGACACTAAGTCCTGTCCCATCGTGATAGAGCTTGTTTCTAATTCGATGGTAATGCTCTATGTCGGAGTCATCAATACCTATCAGCTTTGTCGAAGCGTGACTCCATAAGAGGCCTAGCAACTTGGGAAAGCTATTTTCTGCTTCTCCAAGTTCTTTCCAAGGCACCTTGACATTTGACTTGCTTGCCGGAAGAGCGAGAAATGTTCTGATCATCGTTTCGACGGCATTATCGATACTGATGAAGGCAATCCGTCTATCGAAAGCCGAATCCAAGTGGATGTGCGAATCTGCATGGCGTAGCAATTCGATAGCACCGGAAGCCCAAGTGTTCTCCATACTTTTGCCTTTATTACCTAACGTGATCTATTAATTTATTGTGCAGAAAATCAGAAGTGGCCCCACAAATTTAGACAACGGGTTAAGGTGGAAACACTGAGTTAAACGAAGCTGGCGTAGGCTAGCGAAATTCAGGAGTTT
>JANXNO010000667.1 GCA_025354075.1 Burkholderiales bacterium
CGGTGTGTGGCGCAGCCTGGTAGCGCACTTGCATGGGGTGCAAGGGGTCGTAGGTTCGAATCCTATCACACCGACCAAATTCACTTTACAGATCAAAGGGTTACAGCTAAACGGGCGGTAACCCTTCTTTATTTTTGCGACTTCGGATCCAGCAAATCGGCAATCGCCAGCAGTTCATCGCGCAGCTGCACTGCCTCCGCTTTCACCACTGCTTCAGCTGCCGCAGTAGCAGCCGCAGACAACGCCGCTGGGGATCCGCGGCGTCTGGTCAAAGGTTGCGCGCCGTTGGCCTCTTCGTCCAGTCGCCCACGAGCACCAATGATGGTGAAGCCCTCGCCGTACAGCAGTTCGCGAATGCGTCGTACGAGCAGCACTTCATGATGTTGGTAATAACGGCGGTTGCCGCGACGTTTGACCGGGCGCAGCTGGCCAAACTCCTGCTCCCAATAACGCAGGACGTGCGGCTTCACCATGCAAAGCTCGCTCACCTCACCAATCGTGAAGTAACGCTTGGCAGGGATGACCGGAAGCTCAGCTAGCGGAAGGTTCTCGCTCGGCATGGGCGGAATCCACCTGACCTTTGAGTTTGTTGCTGGCGTGGAAGGTGACCACGCGACGAGCTGTGATCGGGATCTCTTCGCCGGTCTTCGGGTTACGGCCGGGGCGTTGCGACTTTTCGCGAAGATTGAAGATGCCAAAACCGGAGAGTTTCACGTCTTCCCCGCGCTCCAATGCCTCGCGGACTTCTTCAAAGAAGTAGTCGACCATGTCTTTGGCCTCGCGCTTGTTCAAGCCCAATCGCTCAAACAAAACATCTGCAAGTTCCGCTTTGGTTACCGAATCAGCCATCGTGCAAAAAGGTGCAAATCTGGTTAGGTGCGTAGTGTCGCGCCGTGTTGTTGTTTAGCCGCGTTGATCATTTGTTGGCAAGCTCCCTCGATCTCTGTATCTGCCAACGTACGTTCAGTATCTTGCATAAGTACCCGAATTGCAACGCTTTTTGCACCCTCAGGAAGGCCCGCACCGCGATAAACATCAAATACATCTACACCACGGACATAGGCGGGGGCCGCGTTGCGAAGAGCGCTCACTAACGCGTCGGAATTTACTGAGTTGGCAACCACGAGGGCCATATCGCGGCGAACCAGAGGCTGCTTGGAAACGGCGACGTGACGGCTCAGGGGCAATTGCTGCAATGGCGCGACGTCCAGTTCAAACACAATCGGGGCGGTTGACAATTCAAATCGCGCCAGATGTTTCGGATGCAGCTCGCCCAGCCAGCCGAGCGTCGCGCCGTTGTGAACGATGCGGGCGGAGCGGCCCGGATGCAGCAGCGGGTGTTCGGACGACTCGAAGCGCACGTTGTCAGGAAGAACCGCCG
>JANXNO010000677.1 GCA_025354075.1 Burkholderiales bacterium
ATGGACGAAAAAGACACCGAATACACCGCGTTTCGTCGCGGGCGCGCTTGGGCCGACCAATCGCACAGCCAGCATTTCGCCCGACGTAAACGACGCGTCAAAGCGCAACGTGTCGTTTGACGAACTGGTCGTGTCGTACACCGAACAACTCGAAGCGCTGGTCGAAGGCGGCATCGATCTGGTGCTGGTCGAAACCATCTTCGACACACTCAATGCGAAGGCCGCACTGTTCGCGTATTCGTCAGTGTTCGAGGACGACAAAGACCCGCCACCGCTGATGATTTCCGGCACCATCACCGACGCCTCGGGCCGCACGCTATCGGGCCAAACCGTCGCTGCATTCTGGACCAGCGTGCGTCACGCCAGACCCGTTTCTATCGGCATCAATTGCGCACTCGGCGCGGTCGCCATGCGTCCGCACATCGAAGAACTCGCCAAGATCGCGCCGGAAACGTTCATCAGCGTGTACCCCAACGCGGGTCTGCCGAATCCGCTGTCCGACACCGGCTACGACGAAACACCCGCGATGACCTCAGGCTTCATCAAGGAATTTGCGCAAAGCGGATTGGTCAACATCGTCGGCGGCTGCTGCGGCACGACGCCAGCACATATTGGCGCGATGATGGACGCGGTGGCGAAGATTGCGCCGAGAGCGGTAGCGGCTTGATTCGTTGATCAGAATCGGGATCAGCTTTCCAATGAAACGCCCGTTCTATATGGGCTATAACCCATTTTAAATCAATAGTCGGTTTATGCCGATAATTGGCTGTTAGCCCATGTTAAATATGGCCTTCACCGAAAAGCTGATGACCAATGTGCTGCTCCGGCACAAGTTCAGCCGTGCTTCACCACCACAGCCTTCATCACACTAAATCCATACAGCGCTTCAAAGCCCTTCTCGCGTCCGTAGCCTGAAGATTTCACGCCGCCGAATGGAAGCTCCACGCCACCGCCCGCACCGTAGTTGTTGATGAATACTTGCCCGCTTTTTACGGCGCGAGCCATGCGCATGGCGCGGCTGCCGTTTTCAGTCCAGACACCTGCGACCAGGCCGTAGGCGGTGGAGTTGGCGAGGCGGATTGCGTCGGCTTCGTCCTTGAACGACATCGCCGCAAGGACGGGACCGAAGACTTCGTCTTGCGCGAGAAGCGCGTCGGCAGGGACGTCGGCGATTAGCGTGGGTTTGGCGTAGAAGCCGGTTGAGGGGGCTTCGGGGAGGATCTGCCCCTGGGCCACAACGCGGCCACCCTCACCCCCAACCCCTCTCCCGCTTGCGGGAGAGGGGAGAAGAA
>JANXNO010000681.1 GCA_025354075.1 Burkholderiales bacterium
CTCCAGAAGCGTTCAAAAAAATTGATCGCGAACTCACCAAGTTTCCGTCCGATCAACGGCAATCCGCGGTAATGGCCGCGCTGACCATTGCACAAGCGGAGCAGGGCTGGCTGTCGAACGAAACGATGCAGGAGGTGGCGACGCACATCGGCATGCCGCCCATCGCCGTGTACGAAGTTGCATCGTTCTACACGATGTACAACTTGCGCCCTAGGGGCAAATTCAAGCTTACGATTTGCACCAACCTGCCGTGTCAGCTCATGGGCGCAACGACTTGCGCTGAGCATGCCAAAAAGACGCTGGGTATTGGCTTCGGTGAAACCACGGCAGATGGAATGTTCACCTTAAAAGAAGGCGAATGCTTCGGTGCTTGCGGCGATGCGCCGGTTTTCACGGTCAACAATCACGACTTGCGCGCCAAAATTACGCCAGATAAATTCGATCAACTCGTCGAATCTCTGAAGAAAGCATAGGCAGTTTCAAAATGCATTTCGGCCCCCATATCTCTCCTACCATCTTCGCGGATCTGAAGATCGATGATGCGAACGACTGGCGCATCGGCCCGTACCAAACTCGCGGCGGTTACGAAGCACTCAAGAAGATTCTCAACGAGAAAATTCCACAGGATCAGGTCATCGCTGAGGTGAAGAAGTCCGCATTGCGTGGACGTGGCGGCGCGGGCTTTCCGACCGGGCTCAAGTGGAGCTTCATGCCGCGCCAGTTTCCCGGTCAAAAATATCTTGTGTGCAACTCAGACGAAGGTGAGCCCGGCACGTTCAAAGATCGCGACATCCTGCGCTACAACCCGCACATGCTGATCGAAGGCATGGCGATCGCAGCGTACGCGATGGGCATCACCGTTGGCTACAACTACATTCACGGCGAAATTTTTTCGATTTACGAGCAGTTTGAAGAAGCGCTGGAAGAGGCTCGCACCGCGGGCTTCCTCGGCCCAAATATCCTTGGCTCGGGATTCGATTTTCAGTTGCACGCGTTTCACGGCTACGGTGCGTATATCTGCGGCGAAGAAACTGCGCTGCTCGAATCGCTCGAAGGCAAAAAGGGCCAACCGCGCTTCAAGCCACCGTTCCCTGCAAGCTTCGGTTTGTACGGCAAACCGACCACCATCAACAACACTGAAACGTTCGCGGCGGTGCCGTGGATCATGCGGAAGGGCGGCGAAGCCTTCCTGAATTTGGGCTTGCCAAATAACGGTGGCACCAAGCTTTTCTCTGTGTCTGGTGACGTCGCGCGTCCAGGTAACTTTGAGGTGCCGCTGGGCACGCCATTCTCGAAGCTGCTCGAACTTGCCGGCGGTATGCGCGATGGCAAAAAGATCAAGGCCGTGATTCCCGGCGGCTCGTCGATGCCGGTGATTCCAGGCGACATCATGATGCAGACCAACATGGACTATGACGCCATCGCCAAAGCGGGCTCCATGCTCGGCTCAGGCGCGGTTATCGTGATGGACGAAACGCGGTGCATGGTGAAATCCTTGTTGCGCTTGTCGTATTTTTATTATGAAGAGTCCTGCGGCCAGTGCACGCCGTGCCGCGAAGGCACCGGCTGGTTGTGGCGCATGGTTCATCGCATCGAACATGGCGAAGGTCGCATGGATGACCTCGACATGTTGAACTCGGTCGCCGACAACATTCAGGGCCGCACCATTTGCGCGCTGGGCGACGCTGCCGCCATGCCGGTGCGCGCTTTCATCAAGCATTACCGTGATGAATTTCAGTATCACATCGATCACAAGCATTGCTTGGTGCCTGCGTATGTTTAGCAATTGCACGGCTGTTGTAGGAGCGGCTCTGCCGCGACCTACCATCGAGTTCACAACCCTCGGTCGC
>JANXNO010000010.1 GCA_025354075.1 Burkholderiales bacterium
AATTTGTCAGTTGCATACAAATCGCACGACCACGTGGATGTCGTGCTGACGGGGCGACAGGAAACGCTGGTGCTGCGCTACAACGACCCGCGTCGTTTTGGCTCAATGCATCATTTTTCAGGGCTTGACGCTGAGCAGCCGTTGCTCGCGCACTTGGGGCCCGAGCCTTTGACGGGCGAACTGACGGGCGAGTATTTGTACGAACAAACACGCCGCCGCACGGTAGCCATCAAGCAGGCCTTAATGGACAACACGCTGGTCGTTGGTGTGGGAAATATTTATGCGAACGAGTCCCTGTTTCGCGCGGGCATTCATCCGGACCGCGCGGCAAATCGCGTTTCACTGGCGCGCTACAAACGGCTGGCTTTGGAGGTGAAAGCGGTGCTCATCGAGGCCATTGCGGCAGGCGGCTCGACGCTGCGCGATTTCGTCAATACCGCGGGCGAACCGGGTTACTTTCAGCTCGATTATTTTGTGTATGGTCGCGACGGTCAGCCGTGCAAAGTGTGCGGTACACCCCTCAAGCTGATGCGGCACGGCGGGCGGGCGACGGTGTTTTGCGCTAGCTGTCAGCGATAAAAGTTAACGACTCAAACGCATCATCGCGTCGGGCATGTGCTGCCATTGCACGTCGAAATGCGGCGTGGTGCGTTCTACCCGTGGTAGCGCTTTTCCCATTGCGATACGCGCTCCGGCTAACACGCTATCGATGATGGGCATATTGATCGAAGGTTGCACCAGTGCTGCGTAGCCCGCGAGACCGGCACCGCCGAGGATGATCGACTTGACGTCATATTTCGCCGCTCGCTGGCAGGCTTGCGTGAGAATTTTTACAGCCTGTTCGGGATTGGCAAGCAATTCGGCGCCCGTTTCGCGCACCGTTTCGATGTGGTTGAGACTTGCCCTGAATCCAAGCGATTGCGCGATGCGATGCAGCATCGGCCCCCAGCGTTCACCGCCCGTAACTATGGCGAACGAGCCTAGCGCCGATGCTTCAATGAATGAGGCTTCGGCAAGGCCGGTGACAGGGCAAGCAGCGCTTTCGCGTAAAGCATGCAAGCCTGGGTCGCCGAAGCAGCCGATCAAGACGCGATCTGGATGCTCCGTCGGCGGCGTGGCGAGCAGATGCGTGGCCCACGCGTCCAGCAATGCGTGGCCCGCCACGGCGTAGCTCGCCTCACAGGCGATGTACGCGGCCCCGAAGTTGGCCGTAATGCAGGTAAGCTGGGTGTCGGCATCGAGTGCAAGCGGGATGTGTTGCGCGAGTCGTTGGGCGGTCGCTGCACTCGTGTTCGGGTTGATGACGAGTAGGCGCATCACTTACGTTTTCGTGCGAGCCACATGGCAGCCGCAATCGTGACGCCCATGACTACGAACGACACCAGCGTCGTCAGCGTGCCGAGCGCATAGATTGCGGGATTGGTGACCGTAGTGGTCAAGCCCTGAAGCTCCAGCGGCAACGTGTTGACGTCGCCAATCGCCTGCGACGTGCGTGCGATTTCGTCCCAGCTCAGGGTGAAGCCGAACATGCCGATGCCGACAACCGATGGCGCAATCAGCGGGAACACCACGAAACGAAACGTTTGCCACGGTGTCGCACCGAGGTCGGCTGCGGCTTCTTCATAGGCACGGTTGAAGCGGTTGAACACGGCGAACATGATGAGTAGCCCAAACGGCAGCGTCCAGGTCAAATGCGCGCCAAGAGCCGACGTGAACATGCCGAGCGACGTGCCAAAGCTCTCGAGCATCGAAGTTGCGCCGAATGCCTCAAGCACGTATTTCATACCGTTGTCGAGCAGACGAAACTGCAACCCGATGCCCAGCGACACGATGATCGAAGGCATGATCAGGCTGGCTACCGTCACGTAGAACAGTGCGTTACCGCCACACAGTTTTTTGCGAAAGGCAAGCCCTGCGAGCACCGAGAACGCCACGGTAATCAGCATCACGACCAAACCTAACAGGAGTGATCGTTTGAGCGCCGCAGCGATGTCCACAACGCCCAGACCTTCTGCTAGTTTGCCAAACCAGTGCAGTGATATACCGCGCAACGGGAAGGTGAGCCCACCGTCGGTCCCCTGAAAACTCAGGATGAATATCGTGATCATAGGGCCGTAGAGGAAGATCACGAACAGCACGAATATGGCGAGCAACGGCAGGTAGCCGGATGCGCGTTTGGGGGCGTATTTTTTGTTCGACATACCAGCTCAGTATGTAGTGTGCAGCTTGTAGGAGCGGCTCTGCCGAGACCGGGTGGTTATCGTTACGCTGGTCGCGGCAGAGCCGCTCCTACAGGGCCGATCCAATCGCGTCGCGTTGAAACTCACAACTCCCTCCGAATATCGACCAGCCGCGTCAGTCCCCAGATAATCATCAGCGCCACAAGCAACAAAATCACCGCGTTCGCCGCAGCCAGTGGCAGTTGCAGCGCCGAGGTTTGCACCTGAATGATCTTGCCGACGGAGGCGATCTGCTGGCCGCCCATGACGCCGACCGTGACGAAGTCGCCCATCACCATTGTGATCACGAAGATGGAGCCGATGATCACGCCGGTGCGCGACAGCGGCACGATCACGTTCCACAACGTTTGCCACGCCGACGCGCCCGCGTCGTTCGCGGCCTCAAGCAATGAGCGATCAATGCGCATCATCGAATTGAAGATCGGCACGATCATGAACATGGTGAACAGATGCACAAACGCGAGCACCACCGAGAACTCGGAGAACAGCAGCCACTCAATCGGCTTGTCGACGACGCCCGCGCCGACCAACGCCTGATTGACCAGACCATTGCGGCCCAGCAGCGGAATCCACGAGATCATGCGGATCACGTTTGACGTCCAGAACGGGATCGTACACAGCACAAACAGCAGCGTTTGCACGTTGGCCGAGCGCACGTGAAACGCTAGAAAGTAAGCCACGGAGAAACCAAGCAGCAGCGTGACCAACCACACTAAAAAGCTCATGCGCAGTGTGGCGAAATACGTCTTGAAGGTCACGCAGACATCGCCGTATTCGTTGAGGCTGCCGCAGCCGTCGAAGATGGCGATGTAGTTACGCAGCGTGAACGCCGGGATGATTTCGTAATCGTTGAAATTCCAGAAGCTGACCATCAAGATCAGCGCCAGCGGAATCAGGAACAACAGCAGGAAGACCAGCGCATACGGCGTGGCCTGCCAGTTTGCCGAGATTGACAACGGTTTTTGATTCATGCGAGCCAACGGCTAGGTTGGGCAGCCAATGACCAGCCTACAGCTTTTCCATGAAATCGCCGTTGCGTCGGGGCTAAACCATCAAAAAGCCAAATATCGACAATATGCGTTTTAATGGTCTCAGCCCAATAAAATAAGTAACTTCAGCAGAAAGCTATATACGCTACGCCGCCACGAACTCATTCCATTTTTTGACCATGTATTCGTTCTCGTCCATCAGCGCATTCCAGCACGCGATGCCGCCCATGCGGGTTTCGTAGCTGCCGCCGTCGCGCGTTGCGCCGGTTTTGGCGAGCACGTCGCCGTTCGGCGATTTGATGTCTTGCGTCGCCGGTTTGCCTTCCATCCAGTACGCCCATTCGTACGCTTCCATTTTTGACTTTGCGGTCTCAAGCACTGCGCTGTAGTAGCCCTGACGATTCAGGTACGCACCGGCCCATCCATCGAGGAACCAGTTGATGAATTCGTAGACACCGTCGGCTTTTTTTCCGGTCACGGTTTTCGGTACGCCGAAGCCCGCCGCCCAGGCGCGGTAGCCTTCTTTCAGCGGCTGGAATGTGCATGCGATGCCCTTGGTGCGAACGGCAGTCACCGCAGGCGACCACATCGACTGAATCACCACTTCACCGGACGCCATCAAGTTCACCGACTCGTTAAAGTCCTTCCACAATGCGCGAAACTGGCCTGCTTTTTTCGCCTCAATCAGGGTCTTGATCGTGAGATCAATTTCCTTCTTGGTCATGTTGCCCTTGTCGGGATACTTATAAATGCCCTTGGCTTCAACCACCATCGCCGCATCCATGATGCCGATGGACGGAATGTTCAGGATCGCGGCTTTGCCCTTGAATTCAGGGTTCAGAAGCTCTGCCCACGAATCAATCGGGCGCTTGATCAGGTCAGGACGAATGCCCAACGTGTCCGCGTTGTAGACCGTTGGAATCAATGACATGAACTGAGTCGGACTCTTTGCAAAAACCTTGGATTTTTCGCCTTCGAGGTAGATCACTTTTTTCGGCGCAGTACCCTGATCGCCGACCTTTTTTCCGGCGACTTCGCCCGTGGTGAACAGGCTCGTAATCTTCCCGGAATTCTTGATGCGTTTAGTGTCGATGCCTTTCAGATTGCCGGTCGGGACGATCTTTTTCAGCGAGAAGTATTCGGTATCGATCAGATCAAAACTGTTCGGTGCAGTCACGGCGCGCTTGGTCACGTCATCGGTTGTGACGGCAACATATTGAATTTCAATGCCCGTGTCCGCTTTGAATTTCTCGGCGATTGCCTTGTCCTGATTCACCGCCGTGCCCAAGTAGCGCAGTACGATTTTTTCCTGCGCATGAATCGCGGGGAACATTCCTGCCGCCAGAATGCCGGCTGTACCTTTGAGCAGCGTGCGGCGCTTCTGATCTGCGAGCGTCGTGTCAACCGTAGTGTTCGTTTCGTCCATGAGTAAGGCTCCTTGATTGAGATTGTTGAAGTTAAATGGTAGCGCGGGGTGGTTGCAGCGAATGCGCGCTCGCCCACCAGAGATTGACCGACTCGCCTGTCAGGTAAGGACGCGCGGCGAACGTCGCTTCGGACAGCATCACCGAGACGGCAGTTCTGTCGTTGTCACCCGCCAACGAAGCAAGTGTTTGGAGCCCGAGCAAAACGTACGTGCCCTGATATTCCACGTCGGTAATGGTGGCGGCCAGGCTGCTGTTCGACGAATTTACTTCGCTTGAAACGGGCGCGATCCGCATCTGATCGTTGCGAACAGCGACCTTGCCGGAAGTCGTGTCAATCACGTTATGCCCGCCCATGAATCGTGCGACAAATTCGTTGACCGGACGGTTGTAAACCTCGTTCGGTGAACCGACCTGCTCGATGATCCCGTGGTTCATCACGACCATCGTGTCGGCGAGCGCCATCGCCTCTTCCTGCGAGTGCGTGACGTGGATAAAGGTAAGACCCAACTCCTTTTGCCAGCGACGCAATTCGGCGCGCATATGGATGCGCAAGAACGGGTCAAGCGCCGACAGTGGCTCGTCAAGCAGAAGCACCTTCGGTTGCGTAATCAGCGCGCGCGCTAGTGCCACACGCTGCTGC
>JANXNO010000019.1 GCA_025354075.1 Burkholderiales bacterium
CAAAACTTTTTTAACGTAGTCGCGTGTTTCGTTGAACGGAATGGACTCGGCGTAGATCGCGCCCTCAAGCGGTCCGTCGGCCCGCCACGCACGGGCCCGGCCCGGCCCGGCGTTGTACGAGGCGGCAGCCATCGGTTCCGATCCACCCATCTGGTCAAGCACGGTACGCAGATAAAACGCTCCGAAACCGGTATTCACGGCCACGTCCGCAAGTTGACTTGGACGATAGTCGGTCGCCTTCATTTGCGCCGCAATCCACTTGCCGGTGGCAGGCATCACCTGCATCAAACCTAGCGCACCCGCGCTTGACACCGCCTCCGCCCAAAAGCGTGATTCCTGCCTAATCAAACCGAATACCAGCGACTGGTCGAGCGCCGCTTGTATCGCTGCTTTCTTGATTTCGGCGGCGTACGGCATCTGATAACGCAGCCCAAAATCATGCTGCGTTTTTGTGCGCTCAGCGGTGTTGATCGAGCGATCCCAAATGCTTTTGCGTCGCATCCATTCCGCAGCGACCAACGAGTCCGCATCGTTGAAGTCTTTCACCACGCTGTACCACTCGCGCGCCGCGTCAGCACGCAAACCCAACTCGGAGAGTTTAAGTACGCGTTTGGCGGCTGCGGACTGGTCGAAGCGCTTAAACGCTGCTGGCGTTGGCATCACGGCACCGGCTTTCAGCGTGAGCGGCGCGGGCAATGGCGCGCTAATTTCTTCAGCAGCGAGCAGACCATAAAAATTGAATTCCTTCGCAAGATCGGCATAGATCGCCTGCGCGCCCGGCTTGTCGGAAAGCTCGGTGAGCGCACGCGCCTTCCAGTATTTCCACGCTGGATCGGCCACGCCCGTTTGTGCCGCAGAGGCCACAGGGCTCATCGCGTTGATCGCGCGCAACACCTCGCTCCATGCGCCTGCACGCAAGGCTGCACGCGCGATCCACGCGGCCTGCCAGTCGCCAAGGCGCGTCATCGTTTGCTCATCGCCCGCACGTTTGAACCACGTCATCGCTTCCGCGATATCGAGCCGACGCGCGCTGGCGTAGGCTAATTGCCCCGCTGCGTAACGCTGCTCTTCATCGGTGAATTTGCTGCGAATGCCCGACCACACCGAGCGCGCCTTTGCAGCGTCGGCGCGAGCCAGCCTGGTCAAGGCATACAGCCCCGCCTGCCGGTGCGCCCGCGAGGACCATGCAAGGCCCGCATTCAAATATGACTCAGGTGAGGAATGGGCGCGTTGCAATGCTTCGGTGCTCGGGCGATTGTCGGCTGACAGCCCTTCAGCAGCGCGAGCACCGGCTAAAAAAGTGCCGCCGTCCGCCGTGGTGCGAAATCGCCACAACGCGTCGTCCGCTGTCACTTGATTGCGTCGCGCCAGAGCCGAGAACGCATCAGCACACGCCTCGGTCAGCCGCTCTTCCCACACGCCGCGTGGCACCGATAATGGGTCTTTCGAATCGGTCTTCGCGGCAAGCGTCGTGCGGTAGCAGGCGATCTCGCTGTCTTCGGTTTCAAAGCCGCGCGCGGCTTGCGCAAAACTCTCCCAATTGCCCGTTTTGCCCAGCTGCTTGAGCCAATCCACACGCAGCCGATCTGCAACAAACTCGCCTGCATGCTTTTGCAGAAAGCGCTCAACGTCTGCGCCGATGCCCGCGTTATCAAGCTGCAAGCGCAGCGACCAGTAGTCAACGTAGCCTTCCAGCAGGTCACCACGCGTTTGCGGCACCGCAGCGTTCACGCGCCGCAGGTCGCCAAGGCGAAACCCTTCTGAAGCGTCCTTGACCGCAGCGTCGGTGGCGTGAGCGGAAAGCGACGCCAGCAGCAGCGAGGCAATGAAGGGTGTACGGAAACAAGTCATACCGCTATTTTCTGCGAAGACGCCGTCAACGTACACCTGACATGGGCAAGACATGCCGGTTCGTTAGAATTCGCAGCATGCAAAACGGGGCAATCAGCGCAGGTGCAGTGGTCGGGGTCGTCATGGGTTCATCGTCGGACTGGGACGTGATGAAACACGCCACCGAGATGCTGGAACGCTTTGGCGTCAATTTCGAAGCGAAAGTCGTGTCGGCGCACCGCACGCCCGACGACATGTTCAGCTACGCCGACTCTGCCCATGAGCGCGGCATCCGCATCATCATCGCGGGTGCAGGCGGCGCAGCGCATCTACCCGGCATGCTCGCCGCGAAGACTACAGTGCCGGTGCTCGGCGTGCCGGTGCCGTCAAAATATTTGCGTGGCGAAGACTCGCTGTTGTCCATCGTACAAATGCCCAAAGGCGTGCCGGTCGCAACGTTCGCCATCGGCGAAGCGGGCGCAGCCAACGCAGCCTTGTTTGCGGTCGCCATGCTCGCCATCTCTAACAAAGCACTGGCGCAACAACTGCTGTCCTTCCGCGACGAACAAACCGCCAGCGCACGCAGCATGCTGGTGCCGCCGGTGTTGGCCGACAAATAGTGATGCTTGAGCCGGGTACGTGGTTGGGCTGCCTTGGTGGCGGTCAACTGGGCCGCATGTTCGTTCACGCCGCGCAGGCCATGGGCTATAAGGTCCTTGTGCTCGACCCGGACGCGACCGGCCCCGCCGCGCAAGCCGCCGATGATGTGATCGTTGCAGCGTACGACGACATGGACGCGATTGCTGCGTTCGGCAAACGCGTTGCTGCCGTTACCACGGAATTTGAAAACGTGCCCGCAGCATCGCTTGAAGCGCTCGCGGCGATGGTTCCCACGCGACCCGGTGCCGCAGCGGTGCGCATCGCGCAGGATCGGCGCAAAGAAAAGCGATTTTTTGTCGAACACGGATTGCCTGTCGGCCAATTCGCCGGCATCGAACGCGCCGAAGACTTGCGCGATGCGCCGGCGCATTTGTTCCCCGGCATATTGAAAACGGCAACGCTGGGCTACGACGGCAAAGGCCAGCAACGCGTCACGTCCACCACGCAGGCACTGCTCGCATGGATGAGCATGAAGCAGGCCCCGTGCGTGCTCGAAGCGATGATTCTGTTCGAGTGCGAAATTTCGGTGCTGGTCGCGCGCACGGCAACCGGCGAAGTCCGCGTGTGGCCGGTGCAGGAAAACCAGCACGTCAACGGCATTCTCGACCTCACGATCGTGCCTGCGCGGCTTGATACGCTGGTGTTGGAGCAAGCGCAAACACTAGCGCGAAAGCTGGTCGAAGCACTCGATTACGTCGGCGTGTTGTGCGTGGAAATTTTCGTCACCGCAGATGGCTTGTTGTTAAACGAAATCGCACCCAGACCGCACAATTGCGGCCACTACACCATAGAAGCCTGCCAGACCTCGCAGTTCGAGCAACAGGTGCGTGCGCTAGTCGGCGCGCCGCTCGGCGACCCATCGTTAGTGCAGCCCGCAGTGATGGTGAATGTATTGGGGGACGTGTGGTTTGATGGGGCTTTGCCGATACAGCCCGCGTGGGACGAGGTGCTAGCTTTGCACGGTGCGCATGTGCATCTTTACGGTAAAGCTGAGGCGAGAAAAGCGCGCAAAATGGGGCATGTGACTTGTGTGGCGACGACGCTAGAAGAGGCGTTGGCCAAGGCGGTTGAGGTGAAGCGGATTCTGCGGATTCCGTAGCCGCGCGAAGCGCGGCGTAGTCCCCTCTCCCCTCGCGGGAGAGGGCTAGGGTGAGGGGGCGCTTCGAATGATGTGGTGCTTATGCCACGCGCCGGTTTCGCCTGAGGGCAAGTTACTTTTTTGCTTCGCCAAAATAAGTAACCAAAAAAAGGCGACCCCGACGATTGGCCTGATCCTGCGATGCTCAGAAAAAAGCGGAACGAAAAAAACTCGCTATCGCTCAAACAGTTTTTCGTTCTGATCGCTTTTTTCCTCCGCTTCTCGGGGCCAATCAACGGGGACCCTTCGAACCGATATTTGATCGCTACGCGATGAAGATTACGAAGGCCCGGATGCGCACATCCAGCTTACGCTGCAGCAAGTTTTTCAATTCTCGCTAGCGCTGCAAGAAACTGCTCAGTGTCGAGAAAGTAGTTGGGGTAAGCTCGCCTTAGCGAGTCAATGGATACCGTACTGACCAACACAGTCTGCATGTCCGAATGGCTTAGCGCGACTTTCTCCGCCTCTGCATAGGCTGCGTTCGCCTCGTCCAATCGCTTCTTGCCGAACGAACTTATCGTAACTGTTCGTTCAACTGCGTCAAGCACTATTAGATGAAAATTGCCGCCAACATTGCTTGAGGTAATGGCATTCGCGGCGACAGCAAAGGCATTTAGTTTTCGCCGGACGTCTAGCGCCTTCTCAAGCTCCACACAGCGCTTGTAAATATTGCTGGGCGATTGGCCGGCAAATTGGTCGGCAACGGGGCACTTTTCGATGAGAGCAAATGCACTGCCAACCACCTTGAAGTAGTCCAGCCAGTCTTCTGGCCCTTCATTGGATTTCAATGCCTGATTCAAAAACGATCCAATGGTCTCGACTGCGGTCGCCCAAGCATGCTGGAGGCGAGTTCGAATCTGAAGTTCAAGACACAGTCCGTTGTAGTCCGGTGCTTGGTCATTCTTGTATTTGTAAATTAAGTGAAGGCTTCGATAACCGGATGTCTTTGGCGTTTGAATGTAGTCGTCTGTATCAATTAGTTCGTGTGCGAGGCTGCCATTGGTGTAAATCGCATGCAACTTTCTTACTTGGGCTACCGAGCCGACTACCGCGCGTAGCCCACCAATGTCTTGCATCCTCGCAAGCTGCATGCCGCTGTTGTTCTCCAATTTTTTGATAATTGAAGGCAAGCGCTTCATACGTGTCGCTACAAGCGCATCAGCACAGACTTTTTTCAGCCGCCAGCGTAACGTTGCCTGAAACGTGTTCATGGGATACGCGTGACACGCTCGCCAGTGGTTGATCAGAACGAGTGCCTCTGCCATTGCGTGCGAAGTCTTGTTCGGCACAATCAGAACTCCGCCTGCTCGGTTGACCTGACCACGGGTAAAGTTTGGAATGGTGTAAGACATGCGCGAAGTTTAAGGTGAAAATTACTCCTATAGCGCGCGATGCTCTGGCTTGGCATCAAGCTTCGTGCTCGGCTTCAGCAGAGCTCGGATGCTCGCATCCGAGCGTTCGTAGCCCGCATCGCGTAGCGATCAAATATCAATTCGATGGGTCCCCGTTGATTGGCCCCGAGAAGCGGAGGAAAAAAGCGATCAGAACGAAAAACTGTTTGAGCGAAGCGAGTTTTTTTCGTTCCGCTTTTTTCTGAGCATCGCAGGATCAGGACAAGCGTCGGGGTCGCCTTCTTTGGGTTACCTTTCTTGGCGAAGCAAGAAAGGTGACTGCCCCCGCGGCATGAGCGGGATCGTGGCAAACGGACATCTCCGTTCAACGAGCCACCCTCACCCTAACCCTCTCCCGCTTGCGGGAGAGGGGACTACGCCGCGCTTCGCGCGCTATGCCAAGTGCGTTGCCGCGATAATCCCCTCATGTCCAAGCCCCTCTCCGGCCTCCGTGTTCTTGATCTCACTCGCCTGCTTCCCGGCCCGGCGTGTACTCGTATGCTGGCTGAGTGGGGCGCGCAGGTCATCAAAATTGAACCGCCTGAGGGTGACTATGCCAATCGTCTTGGCTTGCCGCCCGACGCGCCGCCCGAGCAAATCGCGCCGCTCTACTCTATCGTCAATCGCGGCAAATCGTTTGAGCGTCTGGATTTGAAGTCCGATGCGGGTCGGGCACGATTGCTGGCTTTGGTGGCTAATAGTGATGTGCTGGTTGAAGGCTTTCGGCCTGGGGTGATGGCGCGTCTTGGACTCGGGTACGAAACTTTGCGGGAACACAATGCGGCACTTGTTTACTGCGCGATCACGGGCTATGGCAGTAGCGGCCCATGGGCGATGCGTGCGGGGCATGACATCAATTATTTGTCGGTCAGTGGCGTGCTCGATCAGGTGGGCGAGCGCGGTCGTCCGCCTTCGATTTCCAACTGGCAGATTGCCGATCTGGCGGGCGGTGCGCTCGCGTCGGCGGCGCGGATTTGTGCGGCGCTGGTGCAGGCCAAAGCAACGGGTGTCGGGTCGTTTGTGGACGTGTCGATGACGCACGAGGTGGCGCGGCTCAATATCATCGCGGAGCATGGATTAGCGCTTGATGCGGTCAAACCGCGCGGTGAGGATTGGCTGACCGGCGGTTGGCCTTGCTACGCAATTTACCGGACGTCAGATGAGCGTGTTATGGCAGTCGGCGCGCTGGAAGAAAAGTTTTGGCATGGGCTGTGTGATGCGCTCGACAAGCCGCATTTGAAGGCGTTGGGTTGCTCCGAAGGCGTGGTGGCATTGCGCGTGCGCAAGGAGCTTGCCGATTGCTTTGCCGTGCAAACGCTTGTCCAGTGGACCGAAATCTTCGATGTTTTGGACTGCTGCGTGACGCCGGTGCTTACACTTGCCGAAGCAAAACAACATCTACTTTTCAAGGATTCCCTATGAGCACGTTCGTCGGAAACGGCAAAGTCGCCATCATCACCGGCGCGTCAGCAGGCATCGGCAAAGCCTCTGCCGTGGCGCTGCTGAAGGCGGGCTACAGCGTCGCCTTCGCGGGGCGTCGTCAGGCGGAGCTTGAGGCGGCCGTGGCGTCTGCGGGCGAAGATGCCGTTCGTGGCATCGCGGTGGTGACGGATGTGTGCGATCCGGCATCGGTGAAAGCATTATTTGAGAAGACCGTCGCTGCGTTTGGTCGCGTTGATGTGATCTTCAACAACGCGGGGATTGGTGCGCCCGCCGTGATGCTTGAGGACATCACGATTGAGCAGTGGAAAGCCGTGGTGGACACCAACTTGTCCGGCGCTTTTTACTGCACGCAAGAGGCCTTTCGTGTGATGAAAGCGCAGACACCGCGTGGCGGCCGCATCATCAACAACGGCTCCATTTCGGCGCACGCGCCGCGCCCCAATAGTTCGCCTTACACCTCAACCAAACACGCGATTACCGGGCTCACCAAAACGACGTCGCTCGATGGTCGAAAATACGACATCGCGTGCAGCCAGATTGACATTGGCAATGCCGCTACCGAGATGACCGAGCGCATGGCCAAAGGTGTGATGCAAGCCAACGGCGAGATGGCGATTGAGCCGCGCATGGATGTGAAGCACGTGGCGGACGCCATCGTTCACATGAGCAATTTACCGTTGGAAGCGAATGTGCAGTTCATAACGATTATGGCGACCAAAATGCCGTTTGTTGGACGCGGCTAGCCGACCGATAGTGCGGTGTCGCGCCTTGCGTTCACGCAGCGCGCGGCTTGACTTCGCGCAGTATTTTTCTGGCTTTTGAGCGATACAACGCGCGGTCGGCATTGCGCAGCCCCTGTGTAAATTCACGGCTCACACCGGCGAATCGGGCTGAGCCATGACTGACCTTACACGACACCGCCGCAGGGGATGCAATCGCCAGCAGCGTAGGCAGTCTGGCTTTGAGCGTGACGATCCATTCGCTCGAAAATGCCCGCGCAGTCACGGGTTCCACCACGCAAAATTCATCACCACCCAGTCGGGCTATGACCGACCCGGCAGGAGCCTCCGCAACCAACGCTTGAGCAAACGTCTTCAGCAGAATATCGCCCGCTTCGTGGCCAAAGCCATCGTTGACGCGCTTGAAATGATCAATGTCAAATACGGTGACCACGCCGCTGCGCTTCGCGGGCCATGTGTTCAACGTGTCGCGCAGGCCGAGGCGATTGAGCACGCCGGTTAAGTTGTCCTCAGTGGCGAGGCGCCGGAGCAGCGTTTGCTTTTCGGCAAAGCAGATCAGCAAAATGCCGACCAGAAACATCAAAATCAAGAATCCTGCGATGCTGAAAACCAGCGCATTGATGGGGGTACGCGCTACGGCCGTGGCGGGTGCGCTGCCCAAAATCACGGCGGCACCACGTGCAAGCAGCAAAAGTACCAACAGCGCGTTTGCCACCAGTAAAAAGCGAGCCGGAAAGTGGTAATACCCGTGGTCTAGCAACCTCAACGCCGAAAGATTCAGATAGGTCACTACCAGCAGGCAAGCAAGCTGGCAGATCACGCGCGCTGGCAGGCTCGGCCACACGAACACAAACAACACACTGCCCAGCACCGAAACAAGAACGATGGGGGCGATTCGCAACAGCAAGGGCGGCTTGCCCACTACGTGGCGCAGACCCACGTAGAGCAGGCATGCGCCGACAATGGTCAGCGGGTTGCTGATGGCTACGGCCCACGAAGCATCGAGGTAGGCCTGCAGCGTGTTGAGCGTGTAGCCCGCCGTCAGGCAAAACGCGGCACCCACCCACCACGACAGGGAGCGCGTCCAGTCGCCCACGCGCGCGAGCAGCGCAATCACGGCGGTCACAGCAAGACCAGCCAGGCCGAAGGCAACGCCTACCGTGGCAGGATCAACGCTGTACAACCAGTGTGTCATGGGTTACTGCTACGAAAAAAGCGAGTGCAGGGCGGGGTCGTTGAAGTCGTCGATGACGTGGATGACGTGTGCTGCGTCGGAACCCATCGCCTCAATTTGCGCGCGGTTCAGCGTGGTGGTGACGACCACGCAGGCCATGCCCGCCCGTCGCGCCGCCTCGATTCCCGCAGGTGCGTCTTCAAAAACAACACATTTGCCAGGTGCCGCATTTAAGTTGGCGGCGGCTTTTAGAAAGATCGCCGGGTCGGGCTTGCCGCGTGGCACATCGGAACCGCCGACGACCGCCTGAAAGTTGGGGCGCAGGTTGAGCCCGTCAAGCACCAGATCCAGATTGTCAGGTGGCGCAGCGCTGCCGATGGCACGCCCGTAACCGGCTTCAATGCTGCGCTGCAGGAAGGGCATCACGCCAGGCAGCGTTCGCATGTGCGGACGATAGAGCTCGCGGTAGCGCGATTCTTTGGTCTCTGAGAGCGTCACCAGCTCGGTTACAGGCACTTCGCGCCCGAGCAGGCGCGGAAAAATCTCTCGGTTAGTGAGTCCGGCTGACCAGGTAAAAAATTCGTCTGGGTTGACTGCCAGATTCAGGTCCGAAAGCAGGGTTTGCCATGCCATCTCGTGAAAGGGCATGGTGTCGGCAAGGGTGCCATCCATATCAAAAATAAACGCGCGCACTGAACAGACTTCCTTGTGTACAAACGGCCAACAAAACGTCGAAATCGCGCGAAACCAACGCTGGATGGGGATTTCCGCGTTGACAGCTGATTAACTTCTAAGCATAATCCATGGGTTTTTCTCTCGGAGGATTCCGCCACATGAAACCAATTAATAAATTCGCTAATCAATTTGCTCTGGCCGCAACCGCAGTCGCAGTTGCAGCAACCCTCGCCGCCTGCGGCAAAAAAGAAGAGCCTAAAGCAGCAGCACCCGCCGCTGCCCCAGCTCCTGCTGCCGAAATGGTCGTCAAGATCGGCCACGTTGGCCCGACTTCCGGTCAAATCGCTCACCTCGGTAAAGACAACGAAAACGGCGCACGTCTGGCTGTTGAAGAAGCCAACGCCAAGGGCATCACTGTTGACGGCAAGAAAGTCAAATTCGAACTGTTGACCGAAGACGACGCTGCTGACGGCAAGCAAGCAACGCAAGTTGCCCAGAAGCTGATGGACGCAAAAGTCGTTGGCGTGGTGGGTCACCTGAACTCAGGCACCTCGATCCCGGCCTCGGCTATCTACAACGCTGCAGGTGTTGCCCAGATTTCGCCATCCGCCACCAACCCAAAGCTGACCAATCAGGGCTTCAAGGGCGTGTTCCGCATGGTTGCTAACGACGTAGCCCAGGGCACGGCGATCGGTAACTTCGCTGTCAAAGGCATGAACGGCAAGAAAGTTGCCATCATCGATGACAAAACAGCGTACGGCGTCGGTCTGGCTGACGAAACCGAAAAGGCCGTTAAAGCCGCCGGTTCCGCCATCGTGATCCGCGAAGCGCTTGCCAACGAGAAAGAGCAAGACTTCAAGGGCGTTCTGACCAAAGTTAAGGCCAAAAACCCTGACGTGATCGTGTTCGGCGGCATGGACGCTCAAGCGGGCCCAATGCTCAAGCAGATGAAAGCACTCGGTATCAAGGCCAAGTTCATCTCTGGCGACGGCGCACAATCTGCTGAGCTGATCAAGCTCGGCGGCGACGCATCGGAAGGCGCTTACGCGACGACCGCGGGTCTGCCGAAAGAGAAAATGCCACAGGGCGCGGCTTTCTACGACAAGTTCAAAGCCAAGTTCAATGCTGACGTTCAGGTTTACGCACCGTTCACCTACGACGCTACCAACGTGCTTATCGCTGCTATCGCTAAGGTCGGCACCGATCCAGCCAAAATCATCGACGCTGTCAAAGCAACGTCAATGGACGGCGTGACTGGCAAGATCGCGTTTGACGACAAGGGTGACATCAAGGACGGCGCTGTGACCGTGTTCCAGGTCAAAGGCGGCAAATGGGAAACCGTGCAAATCGTCGGTGGCCCTGCTGAAGCTGCCCCAGCAGCAGCGGCACCTGCCGCAGCGCCTGCTCCAGCAGCCGCAGCTCCAGCCAAAGAAGAAAAGAAGAAGTAATTCTTCCAGCTTCACAAAAACGGCACCTTCGGGTGCCGTTTTTTTGACTGTTTTCTTTACAGCTTTTTTGCTTAAGCCCCTGCGTATTTGGGCTTCGCTTCATAATTAGCAAAAAGTCGATAATTGGCGATATTTAGCACTAAGCCCATGCGGAATATGGGTTTGTGAGAAAAGTTGTGGGTGTTTTTGCCGACTCACGTTGCCTAAATCGGCAACGGACCGCCGTCCTTCACCGCCTCAATCACCGCATAGGTTCGCGTTTCGCGCACACCGGGAAACTGCCATAGCCGTCGACTGGCAAATTCGCGATACGCCTCCATGTCACGCACCCGCAGTTTGATCAGGTAATCGAATCCGCCCGCCACCATGTGGCATTCGCTGATCTCGGGATGGGTCAGCACGGCCGCTTTGAACGCATCAAAAATGTTCGGCGTGGTGCGATCCAGCAGCACTTCCACGAATACCGTCATGCCGCAGCCGAGCTTCGTGGCATCGAGCTTCGCCTCGTAGCCGACAATAAAGCCATCGCGTTGCAGCCGTTGTGTGCGCGCCAGCACCGCAGTCGGCGACAGCGACACCGTCTCGGCGAGCTTCAAATTGCTGATGCGCCCGTCGTGTTGCAGGGCAATCAGAATCTTTCGATCAATGGCGTCAATTTCGGGCATGCCGACACATTATTATTCTGTTAGATGGACGAATTTTAGTGAATAAATAATCGAAAACAAAAATAACATAGTGATTTATTCAGCAAATCCTGAGTTCAGTCCATTTGGCTCTGACATCAAGCGAATCATCATGCGCCTGCCCCAACCTTACCGTGAAGAACTGGCGATTGTTCGCCGCAACGTCGCCAGTGCCGCCGCCGTGCTCGACTGGCCGCAAATCATCGACGCCGCCCGACCGTGGGTGACCGCCGTTCGCGACAACCCGCCACCGTTCTGGGCAATGGAAAGTTTGCTCAAGGAGTATCCGATCTCCAAACCCGAAGGCCTCGCGCTGATGCGCCTCGCCGAGGCGCTACTTCGAGTGCCTGATTCGGCGACGGCCATCGCGCTGACCGCCGATCAACTGGGCCGCGCCAACTTTGATGGCACTGGCGACGGCATGATGTCTCGCCTTTCGAATTCCGTAATTGGGTTGTCGAAAAAGACGCTACCCGAGGCGGATCATCCGTCGGGCCTGTTCGGCAAGCTGGGCGCAAAAACGGTCGTTGCCGCAACGGTGCGTGCGGTGCAATTGCTGGCCAAACAATTCGTACTCGGACAGACGATTGAAGAGGCCTTAGCTGAAGCGAAATCGCAACGAAAAGAATCAGATTACCTGCGCTTCAGCTTTGACATGCTTGGCGAAGGCGCCCGCACGATGGAAGACGCGGATCGATATTTTGCAAGCTACGAGCACGCGATAAAAAACCTCGCAAAAGCGCATGCCGCCTCACCCACACAAGGCCCGGAAGACTCGGACGGCATATCGATCAAGCTCTCCGCGCTACATCCGCGTTACGAAGACGCGCAGCGCGATCGCGTGATGAATGAGCTGGTGCCCCGCGTGTGGCAACTCTGCGAAATGGCCGCCGCGGCGCAGATCAATTTGACGATTGATGCAGAGGAAGTTGATCGCCTCGAACTCTCGCTTGATGTGTTCGAAGCGTTGTTGAAACAGGTGCAGGCGAAGTGTCCGCAATGGCGCGGTTTTGGTCTGGCGTTGCAGGCGTACCAGACGCGCTGCCTCGAACTGATCGAGCACGTCGGCGCTCTGGCGCGGCAGTACAACGTGCGGCTGATGTGCCGTCTGGTCAAGGGCGCGTACTGGGACAGCGAGATCAAGCGGGCGCAGGAAATGGGCTTGCCAGCGTATCCGGTGTTCACGCACAAACAGCATTCCGATTCGAGTTATCTCGCCTGCGCCGCGTCGCTGCTCAAACAGAAGGATGTGTTCTTTCCGCAGTTCGCCACGCACAACGCCGGCACGATTGCTGCCATTTTTCAGATGGCGAAACAGTTCGATGCGCCGTTTGAACTCCAGAGGTTGCACGGCATGGGGACTGGCGTATATCGCGAGATTTTTCGCTCTGGCAGCGGCTCCGGCAACCGAGAAAAATCCACACAAACCGTACGTATCTACGCGCCGGTCGGCTCGCACGGCGACCTGCTCGCCTACCTCGTTCGCCGCTTGCTTGAGAACGGTGCCAACTCGTCGTTCGTGCATCAGCTCTCCGATGACACGGTGGATATCGACGAGCTACTGGCCACGCCGCTGACCGTTGCCGAGACAACCGATCTGCCGTTGCCGAAAGACATCCTGTTGCCGCGCGTCAATAGCGCTGGCGTTGATCTAACAGTCGAGTCAATGCGTGCGCCGCTGCTCGCCGCGTACGCGTCCGTGCAAGTCGCTCACCCTGCCGACGCGTCCGCGCAGCAAGCCGCCGATGCCATGCGCACGGCGCACGCAGCGTTCACGGCGTGGCGTGACGTGCCCGTCGCCAACCGCGCGATGATGTTGCGCCGGGCCGCCGACGCGATGCAGGCGGAGCTGCCGCGATTCTGCGCGCTGCTGGTTAAAGAAGCGTTAAAAACTTGGGGCGACGCCGTCTCCGAAGTGCGCGAAGCGATTGATTTTCTGCGTTATTACGCGGATGAGGCCGAGCGGATCTGCGCGCCGATCAAATTGCCTGGTCCGACCGGCGAGGACAACGTGCTGCGCCTGCACGGTCGCGGTGTGTGGGTGTGCATCAGTCCGTGGAATTTTCCGCTGGCGATATTCATGGGGCAGGTCGCCGCCGCACTGGTGACCGGCAACGCAGTGGTTGCAAAGCCAGCGGAGCAAACCCCAGCGGTTGCTATCGAGGCGGTGAGTTTGTTGCACGCGGCGGGTGTGCCTGTCGATGCCCTGCAAGTCATCACAGGTCTAGGTGAAACGGTCGGTGCCGCGCTGGTCGCGCACGAAAAAGTGGCAGGTGTCGTGTTCACTGGCTCCACGCAGGTCGCCAAAATCATCCAGCGCAGCCTCGCCAACAAAGACGGCCCGATCGTTCCGCTGATCGCGGAAACTGGTGGCATCAACGCGATGCTGGTGGACTCCACTGCCCTGCCTGAGCATGTGGCAGATGGAGTCGTGCAATCCGCCTTTCGCTCGGCGGGCCAGCGTTGTTCGGCGCTGCGGCTGTTGTGCCTGCATGAAGAAGTGGCCGACAAGGTCATCCACATGCTGCACGGTGCGGCGAAAGAATTGACAGTTGGCGCTACGCAGCATTTGGCAACTGATGTCGGGCCTTTGATTGATAGTGATGCGTTTGCTGGCATCAGCGCGCACGTGGAGCGGCTGAATTCTGTAGGAGCGGCTCTGCCGCGACCTGATTCGGGCGCTACGGGTCGCGGCTGAGCCGCTCCTACCGTTTCGAACATGGATGCGGCGACCCACACCATCGGCCCGCACATTTTTGAGATTGGCAGCATCGCCGACGTTAAGCAGGAAATCTTCGGCCCGGTGCTGCAAATCGTTCGCTGGTCGGGCGATCCGCACGCGGTGATTGATCAGATCAATGCGCTGGGTTACGGTCTGACGCTAGGCATCCAGACCCGCATCGACAGCCGTGCCGAGAGCCTCGCTCATCGTGCGCGCGTCGGTAATGTCTACGTCAATCGCAATATTATCGGCGCAGTCGTGGGCGTGCAGCCGTTTGGTGGTGAGGGTTTGAGCGGCACCGGGCCCAAGGCGGGCGGGCCGTTCTATCTGCCGCGCTTTTGCGGTGAGCAAACCATCACCATCAACACGGTCGCAGCGGGCGGCAACGTCACGCTGCTGATGGCATAGCTCGTGCATTGCTACGCACGGTATGCCGGTTAGCGTTTTCAGCATAAACAGGTGCCCTGAATAAAGGCAGAATACTGCACATTCGTGAAATGCGGTGCTCTGGGAGGACGCCCATTTCAACCTTGATTACTAGTGCCGTGAATAACAAATTTTTGAAACATAAAAACACCGCCTTTTCGCGCCATGCGTCGTTGCAAATGCTCACAATAGTCGGCTATTGTTCCGCTTTGCGCCTAGCCTGACACGAAAATTCGGCACTTTTCTTGTTCCAAAATTTATGACCTACGACACGAGTCAACGATAAATCTTTAAGCGGGGAATTTCATGTCAATCGACGTATTGCTGCAGCAAATCGTCAACGGCCTAGTGGTGGGCAGCGTATACGCGCTGGTCGCTCTGGGCTACACGATGGTTTACGGCATTTTGCAGTTGATCAATTTCGCGCACGGCGAGATTGTGATGATCGGCGGGCTCACCTCGGTGTTCACGTCCAAATGGTTGTTGTCGATGGGCGTGCCCTCGCTGCTGGCGCTGCTAATCGCCATTCTGGTGGCGATGGTGGTGTGCGCCGTGGTGGGTGTGGCCATCGAGCGCGTTGCGTACCGACCGTTGCGCAATGCACCGCGACTGGCCCCGCTGATCACCGCGATTGGTGTGTCGATCCTGTTGCAACAGCTTGCCATTCTGGTATTTGGGCGCAACTATTTCACGTTCCCTGAACTGATCTCGAAAGATCCGATTTCACTCGGCCCAATCACGGTGACGATGAATGAAATTGTGATCTTAATGGCGTCGGTTGCGCTGATGGCCGCACTACTGTGGCTGGTGCACAACACCAAAATCGGCACAGCGATGCGTGCCACCGCCGAGAATCAGAAGGTCGCCGGATTGATGGGCATCGACATCAACAAAATCATCGCGATTACGTTTGCCATCGGCTCCGGACTCGGTGCGATTGCCGGTGTGATGGTCGCCTCAAATTACGGGCAGGCACATTACTACATGGGCTTCATGTTGGGGCTGAAAGCCTTCACCGCTGCGGTGATGGGTGGCATCGGCAACTTGTGGGGCGCGATGGTTGGCGGGCTGATTTTGGGTCTGGTTGAAAACGTTGGCCTAATATTTGTGCGCGGTGACTACAAAGATATCTTCGCGTTCGTGGTGCTGGTGCTGGTGCTCATCTTCCGTCCGCAGGGGCTGATTGGTGAGCGTGTAGCGGAGAGGGCTTAACCATGGCAAAGCTCTTTGAAAATAAACGCAATCAAATGATCGGCATCGTCCTCCTCGGCGTGCTGATTTTGATCCTGCCGTTTTTGGCAGGCATGCTCGGTCAGGCATGGGTTCGCATCCTGAACGTCACACTGCTCTATGTGATGTTGGCGCTCGGTCTGAACGTGGTGGTCGGCGTGGCGGGGTTGCTCGACTTGGGCTACGTCGCGTTCTACGCGGTCGGCGCGTATACGTGGTCGCTGCTGGCATCCGCGCATTTCAATTTGCACTACCCGTTTTGGGTGTTGCTGCCGCTGGGCGCGTGTCTCGCGGCGCTCGCAGGCTTGATGCTCGGCGCACCGGTGCTCAAGTTGCGTGGCGATTACCTCGCTATCGTGACCTTGGGCTTCGGCGAGATTGTTCGAATATTGATGAACAATTTCGATAAAGTAGGCCTGCCCTGGTCGGATGAAACCTACAACATCACCAACGGGCCGCGTGGTATCACGGGGATTGATGGCCTGCACTTTTTCGGGTTTGAATTGCGAAAAGGGCTTGATGTTTTTGGCTTCAACGTCACCGGCTTGCAGCTCTACTACTTTGTGTTTTTGGGCTTCGCTATTCTCTCGGTGATTGGCGTCTATCGCTTGCAGCACTCGCGGCTGGGACGCGCGTGGCAAGCGTTGCGCGAAGATGAAATCGCAGCCAAAGCGATGGGTATCAACACCCGCAACATCAAGCTCGCCGCGTTCGGATTCGGCGCGCTGACCGGCGGTTTGGCCGGTGGTTTGTTTGCATCGATGCAAGGCTTTGTCAGCCCGGAATCGTTCGGTTTGCTGGAGTCGATCATGATTCTGGCGATGGTGGTGCTGGGTGGTATGGGCCATATTCCCGGCGTAATTTTGGGGGCCGTGTTGTTGTCGGCGATGCCTGAAGTCATTCGCTACGCAGCCGATGAAAACGTGCAGCAGAAGATATTTGGCATCGTGCTGATCGCGCCCGAGGTGTTGCGCAACCTCATCTTTTCGCTCGCGCTGATTCTCATCATGCTGTTCAAGCCTGCGGGCCTGTGGCCGTCACCGGAGAAGAAATAATGGCTGACATGCTCTTCACCGCAGACGCTGTGACCAAGCGCTTTGGCGGAGTCACCGCGCTCGACAATGTGTCGATGCAAATTCCACGCAGCTCCATCTTCGGCCTCATCGGCCCAAAT
>JANXNO010000065.1 GCA_025354075.1 Burkholderiales bacterium
GTGAAAACCGACACGGTGGACATCGCGCAGCACCCTGACTTGTTGATCGGCGTGGTACCGGTCATCAACCTCGAATGGATTCAAAAACTGTGGCGCGACAAATCAAAACGCGGCTACTCAACGGAGGCTGTGACCGACACGATCTTGCGCCGCATGCCGGACTATGTGAACTACATCTGTCCGCAGTTTTCTCATACGCACGTGAACTTCCAGCGCGTACCCTGCGTTGACACCTCGAACCCCTTTATCGCGCGTGAAATTCCCGCGCCGGATGAGAGTTTTGTGGTGATCCGGTTCGCCAATCCGAAGGGCATCTACTTCCAGTATTTGCTCAATATGGTGCATGATTCGTTCATGTCTCGCGCCAATACGATTGTTGTACCTGGCGGAAAAATGGAGCTGGCAATGCAGCTCATCTTTACGCCATTTGTATGGCGCATGATGGAACGGCGCAAGCGGGCTTTGTCGGCCATATAAAAAAGGCCTGTAGGAGTGGCTTGCCGCGACCCGCAGCGCACATCAAAGGTCGCGGCAAGCCGCTACTACAAGAACCAAAACAGGAAACAACATGGCCCTAGTCTCACTCCGCCAACTCCTTGATCACGCAGCCGAACACAAGTACGGCGTGCCCGCGTTCAACGTCAACAATCTGGAGCAAATCCTGGCCATCATGCAGGCTGCGGACGCGGTCGACAGCCCGGTGATTTTGCAAGCGTCCGCTGGCGCGCGCAAGTACGCAGGCGAAGCGTTTCTGCGCAAGATGGTGGAAGCCGCGGTCGAGTCGTATCCGCACATACCAATCTGTATGCATCAAGATCATGGCGGCAGTCCAGCCGTGTGTCAGGCGTCGATCCGCTCGGGCTTTTCAAGCGTGATGATGGACGGCTCGTTGATGGAGGACATGAAGACGCCAGCGTCGTACGAATACAACGTCGCTGTCACCAAACGCGTGGTCGAAATGGCGCATGCGGTGGGCGTTTCTGTGGAGGGCGAACTGGGCTGTCTTGGCTCGCTGGAGTCCGGTCAGGCGGGCGAAGAGGACGGCTCGGGCGCGGAGGGCACGCTTTCACATGATCAACTGCTGACCGATCCTGATCAGGCGGTCGATTTCGTCGATCAGACTGGCGTTGACGCATTGGCGATTGCCATCGGTACCAGCCACGGTGCCTACAAATTCAGCCGCAAACCGACCGGCGACATTCTCGCCATCGGCTTGATTAAAGAGATTCATTCGCGCATTCCCAACACCCATCTGGTGATGCACGGCTCAAGCAGCGTGCCGCAGGAATGGCTCGAAATCATTCGTCACTACGGCGGTGAAATCAAGGAGACATACGGCGTGCCGCTGGAGGAAATTCAGGAAGGCATCAAGCACGGCGTGAGAAAGGTCAATATCGATACCGACATTCGGTTGGCGATGACCGGAGCCATGCGCCGCGCCATGGTCAAGCACCCGACCGAATTCGATCCACGCAAATTTTTCAAGGACGCACTTATCGCCGCGAAGGACATTTGTCAGCAACGATTTGAGGCGTTCGGCAGCGCCGGAAAGGCGTCGGCGATCAAAGCGATTCCGCTGGAGAAATTGGCGCAGAAGTATGCGGCGGCGGTATAGTTTTTTTTGCGGAAAACCATCGACGCTACATATTGCACATTCGAAAAGATAATTAACAGCTTTTGACTGGATGACCAATCGTATAAGGGTGTAGCCTACTATTAACCAGCTTATCGACTTATTCAGTTGTAGGCTTATAGGCCCAGTATCAACGGGGGCTAGGGCGTAAAGATGTAGCTCAGCTTAGTGTCCAATTTGGCCCACCCTGCAGATTGACGCCAATCAGTGTTCGCTTTGCCACGACTGCCTACAAATACGGCGAAATATTTTTCATCGCGCGCGCAACTTAATCTTCCTTCTCACCGACCGGAGCCACGTAGTGCAGCGCGTTGGCCGCAGCTTCCGGACCTTCAAGACGCGCGATGATCCACGCGGCGAGGTACGGTGAGGCGAAGCAGCCACCCGCAGTCGCAACGTTGCCTTTGGCGTAGAACGGCTGATCGAGAATCTGTACGCCCGCCTCCTGCGCCCACGGTTTCGTGGTCAGGTCGGTGCATGCGGGCACAGAGCCCAGCAGCCCAAGTTTGGCGAGCAACAGCGTGCCGGAACATTGCGCTCCGAGCAACTGACGCGTCGGATCGAAGTTGAGCTGCGTCATCAACGCTGCGTCGTTGGCGATCTCGCGAGTTTTGATGCCACTGCCAATAATCACGGCGTCCGCCGAATGCGCCTCGGCGAGCGTTGACTGCGCATGTACGGTTACACCGTTCATCGAGATGACCGTCGGCGTCGGACAACAAAGCGTCACCCGCCAGCCGGGCCGCTTGACGCGATTGAGCACCCCGAGCGCGATCAAAGAATCGAGTTCATTGAACCCGTCGAAAGTAAGTATGGCGATATGCATGTGTTAATTCTGCGCGACGACCCGCCTGTTTTCTAGAGTCGATGCAAACATGGCATTGCGGCGATTTTGCGCGGCAGAACCCGGATTCCGAAAGTGGACGCCGCAATCAAAACACGCTCAAGGTCATCAAACGCATTGGTGCGTAGCGCGCAGCGTGTTCGTGTTGATTGATTCAGCAGTTCCAGTGGCACTTGTTGTAAATCTGCCTAAACGCGCAACCAACACCCAGGCTGCGGCAGACGCCAACAGGTGCTTGATGGTGTGTCCTGTGATCACACCGAGTGACAAATGAATTTCGTGGTCATGCACCTCAGCGACTTTCGCGAACACATACAGCAGCAACGCGAAACCAAACCACAAGCGATCCGCGCGGTTAGCGCCATAAACAGCCTGCCACAAAGGGATCAGCACCAGCGGCGCAATTTGCAGCATCAGGTAGAGACGCAAATCACCAGTGCCGCTTTGCTGACCCACGTACCACCACGCCACACTGGCTACCGCAAACGCAGCCAGTCCAATGACTTCGAATTTGACGTTGACGCCCAGGATGAGTTGCGCACGAACACCCGCGAGCAGCCCGGCGCAGGCCAGCGCGATGGGCAGCCGATCCCAGACTAAACGCCAATCATCCGGTGCCAGGTGATAGTAAGTCGAGCCAACACACGTGAGCAGCAAAGCCACCAGGAACACGCTGTAGCCAACCCAACCCGCCTGAGTGGCGGCATGATTCCGTTGCAGCCACAAACGTGATGCGCCCCATAGCGCGACTACCGCAAAGCCTAGATTCGACAACACGTCGGCCGCGTGCGGAATACCAGCCCAAAGCGAGCGATCTGCAAATTCATGACAGTGCTCAAGCTGCGGAATGGGGCCATGCAAGAGCATGATTGCGACACCCAGCACGATTGCAATGGTCGAGCTGTAGTGCAGGTAACGTTTCATTGTGAGCGTCTCGCGGATTCGTTGTCGATAGCGAGATCATGTCGATCAGTTCGCTCGATTGCTACTGGGTGCTCGCCGGGCTCAGCTTGTGCGAACGCGAGTATTGAAAATTGATGCTTTGTGTTGCGCAAGGCTTGGACTGCTCATTCAAAATCATGATGTCCGAAAACGGCTAATGCATCGCCGGCCACGCAGATAAACTGCGTCCATGCATCTGGACACGACCGCCTGCTACCAAGCCATGAAAGCGCACGACGCGCGCTTTGATGGGCGCTTTTTTGTGGGCGTTTCGTCCACGCATATTTATTGCCGCCCGATTTGTCGGGTGCGGTTGCCGCAGCAGAAAAATTGTACGTTTCATCCTAGCGCTGCGGCGGCAGAGGCGGCTGGTTTTCGTCCGTGTTTACGTTGTCGGCCCGAGCTTGCGCCGGGGTGTGCGGCGACGGAGGCGAGTGCGAAGCTGGCGCGAAGTGCGGCGCGCATGATTGAAGATGGCGTTGCTAACGATGTTGATCTGCCGCTTATTGCAAAAAAAATTGGCGTGACGGATCGTCACCTACGACGCATTTTCTCCGGAGAATTTGGCGTGTCGCCGGTGCAGTACGCGCAGACGCATCGCTTGTTGCTGGCGAAGCGTTTGTTGACGGACACATCGCTGCCTGTCGCTGAGGTTGCGTTCGCAAGCGGCTTCTCCAGTGTGCGGCGCATGAATACGTTATTTGCCGAGCGCTATGGCTTCAGCCCGACACGGTTGCGTAAAGACGGCAAAGAGAACGACGCGCCCGACCAGACCGATGCGTTGACCTTTGTGTTGCCGTATCGCCCGCCGTATGACTGGACGCGGTTGCTGGCGTTCTTTGAGATGCGGGCGGTTCCGGGCGTGGAGTCGGTAGCTGATGGCGCTTATCGACGGGTGATTCGCCTGGATGGCGATACTGCCAAGGCCCAAGCGGGTTGGCTTGAGGTGAGTCACTTGTCTAAACGTAACGCATTGCAACTACGCTTTTCGTCGAAGCTAGCGAGTTCAACGCAAGCGGTGTTGTCGCGAACGAAGCAGGTCTTTGACGTTGCGGCTGATCCCCAGGAAATTGCGGCAGCACTTGGCGAGCTGGCGACGGGTGCGCACGGCCTGCGCTTGCCAGGTGCGTTTGATGGATTCGAATTGGCGATGCGCGCGATTCTCGGCCAGCAGGTGACGGTGAAGGCGGCGCGCACCCTGGCGACGCGCTTTGTCGACGCGTTCGGTGAGCCGGTGGTTACGCCGTTTGATGAACTTACGCGAGCGTTCCCGCTGCCTTCACGCGTGGCGCAATTGACGCGTGATGATATCGGGCGACTGGGCATCGTGGGTGCGCGGGCTGAGGCGATGATTGCGATTGCAAGATTGGTTTGCAGCACCGTTGAAACGTCGACCGAATTGACCCTCCCTGCGACCACCCTCACCCCAACCCTCGCCCGCCTGCGGGAGAGGGGGCAGAACAGCGAGCGAAATGTGCTGGCACCGAATGCCGACCCTGCGCAAACTATCGCAGCACTCGTCGCCATCAGAGGCATTGGCCCGTGGACCGCGCATTACATCGCAATGCGCGCACTCGGCCATCCGGATGCGTTTCCGGCCGGCGACCTGGTGTTGCAACAAGTACTTGGCGGCGACACCCGCCTGAGCGAACGCGCAACTGATGCGCGCTCGCAAACATGGCGTCCGTGGCGCGCGTATGCAGTGCTGCA
>JANXNO010000071.1 GCA_025354075.1 Burkholderiales bacterium
GCGCCGTTTAAGCAGAGCAGCTGGAGCGACGCCAAAAACACGTTGCTGACGTCGCTCTGGGTAGATCGCTATCCGGCGGCGCGTATCGTGGCCAGTCAGGCGACGATTGACGCCGACGAAAATCTCGTGCGCTTGAAAGTGGACTACGACAGCGGCCCGCTATTTTTGTATGGCGAAACGCAGGTCAGTGGCCTCGCCAGGTTGCCGCGCTCGGTGGTCGAAAATTTGTCCAGCCTGCGCCCCGGTCAGCCATACGTGCAAAAGCAGATGCTGGACTTTCAGGACCGGCTGCTCGGTAGTGGTTTGTTTGATTCGGCCACCGTACAAATCGAGCCTGATCCGGCATTGGCGGAAGCAGTACCGGTGCAGATTCGTCTGCGCGAACGGGCGATGCAGACGCTGGTGCTCGGTCTTGGCTACAGCACCTTGTCTGGCCCGCGTGCCACCATTGAGCACAGTTTGTTGCGCGTGTTCGACTTTGACTGGCAGGTGAAATCTACTGCCAAACTCGGACGTGATGACCGCAGTTTTTCCACCGAATTTTTGTCGTATCCACTGCCGAATTTCTACCGCAATTTGTTTGCGGCGAGCCTTTCGCGGCTTGAGGCGGGCGGCATGGTGATCAATCAGGAGCAGGCGCGCGTGGGCCGTCGCTACGATGCTGATCGCATCACGCGCCTCTACTATCTGGCGGCCATCCGTGACAAGACGGACACCGTTGAGCCGCTCAGCGGTAACGCGTTTTTATACAACTACGAATGGCGCTATCTGAGCGTTGACAGCCCCCTCTTCCCGACCCGCGGCTTTGCGGTGACGGCGCAGGGCGGTGGTGGCGTGCGCTTTGGTGGGGTCAACAGCGGGCAGCCGTTTTTGCGCGCGACGGGCCGCTTCAACGTGTACCAGCCGCTCGGTGGACTGTGGCTGAGTCAGCTGCGCGTTGAAGTTGGGCAGGTGCTCGCGAACAAGCCGGAAGGCATTCCGCAAACGCTGTTATTCCGCGCGGGTGGAATTGAGTCGGTTCGTGGATACGCTCGGCAGAGTTTGGGGGTTGCCGGGCCCGACTACGCCGCCGGTGGACGTTTTTTGATGACAGGCAGCGCGGAAATCATGCGCGAGGTCATTCCAACCTGGTACGGCGCGATGTTCATTGATGCGGGCGATGCGTCACGGCAGTTAAGCGATTGGAGCGCGAAGTTTGGCTATGGTGTTGGCGTGCGCTGGCGCAGTCCGGTTGGCCCGCTCAAAGCTGACATTTCGTATGGCCAGCAGGTGAAAAAATTTCGTCTTGATGTGTCCGTCGGGGTGACGTTTTGAGCGCGCCTGTGGAGGGTGCGACGATACCGCTCGCAGCGGCGAGAGGTGCGCGAAAGCGACGCTGGTTGTTCTGGACGAGCATCATCTCGGCAGTCTCGCTGTTCTTGTTGCTGGTAGTCACCGTCGTAGGTGGCGTGTGGCTGTTGCGCAGTGTTAGCGGGCAGCAACACCTGTTGTCGTGGTTGCCGAAGTTGAGTTCGGATGCGGTGCAGTTCATCGAGCCATCGGGCGACCTGCGCGACAAGTTCAGCGCGAAGCAGGTGCGTATTCACACCAAAAATGCGGACATCGTGATCGACGGCCTGCGCTACGAACTGCGCGACTACGAGGTGCGACCGGCGCTGTTTCACTTCACGACACTGGTCGCGGATGGGGTGACGGTGACCACGCGGCCGTCCGACGAGCCCACCGTCGCGCCAGAAAACTTGAAGCTGCCGTTTGTGTTGCGCGTGGATGCGCTCGACGTTGGCAAGCTGGTAGTACGACCGGAAAGCCTCGCTTCGGATAAGCCGGGCACGGTGGTGCAGAGCATTCGCGGACAGCTCGCGCTGGAGAATGACAAGCACACGATCAAACTCAATACTGCGACAGTGGATACGCTGCAAATCAGCGGCGACATTGAGGTGGGTGCCGATGCGCCGATGCCGCTCAAAGCGCACGTTCAGGCGCGTGAGACCGCTGGCACGGATGCAGCGCTGGCGTGGTCGGCGAATGCGAAGCTGGGCGGCACCTTACCCGAGATCAAACTCGACAGCACCGTCGTTGCGTCCGACCAGGGTGTAACGGCGCAAGCTACCGTTCGCCCGTTCGCCACGGTGCCGGTGACGACATTGAACGCTGCCTTTGATCGCTTCGATTTGCGCAAACTGCAAGCGTCGCTGCCGCAAACATCACTCACCGGAAAGGCCGTGATCGCGCTCGACAAAGCGCCACTGCAAATTGACATTAACGCCATCAATGCGCTGCCCGGAAGTATCGACAGCGGACGCCTGCCAGTGGCTGAATTGACCGTGCGTGCGAACGGCGTCGTCAATCAACCCAGGCAGTGGACGATCAATGCATTCAACGCGCGCTTGCAGGGTCGCGCTGCTGCCGGAAACATTACTGGAAGCGGTGAGTGGAAAGACGGGCCGTGGGCGATCAAGTTTGATGCGCGTGGCGTGCGTATGCAGGAGCTGCAGACCACATTGCCCGCGCTGGAACTTAATGGTGACGTGCGCGCGGACGGCAGCGGTATCGATATCGCAAAGCAGCCGATTGCGTTGAAGGCGCGGCTGAATGGCACCGCGCTTGGCGACGCGCGCTCGATCCCGGTTGCGCTGCGTAAAGGTTTTGTGGGCGAGCTTGATGCGCAATTGCTCAGCGCAAAAATCGATCTGAAGCAACTGAAGCTCAACGTCGGCGAAACGCAATTGACCGCAACTGGAAAAGCGCAATTGCAGGGGAATGCCAACAACAAAACATGGCAGATTGACAGCGACGCACAGTGGTCGCGCTTTGATCCGTTTCTGTGGTCAACCGCTGCCACAACACAAAGCGCACAGCTCAACGGCTCGCTAAAAGCAACTGCCACGTTACCCGCCAATGCCCTGCAGAAATTGCAAACGCTTAACGTGGCGGCACAGTTGGTCGACAGTCGTTGGGTGGGCCAAACACTCACCGGAAAGTTCGACGCGCGGCTGCTCGAGGCGCTCAGCGCCGCGGGTGATCCGCCGCGTGTAGAGAGCAACGGTCAGGCGCGTTTAGGTGGCAACAACATCAACTGGTCGGGACGTATTGGTGCCGCGAGCGACGTATTGCAATGGAAGCTCGATGCGCCCGCGTTGAACGAATTGCTGGCATCTGCCAGAGTAGCAAGCACCACCTTGCGGGGCCGAATAAACGCTGAAGGGCAAGTTTCCGGCGGCTGGAAGACGCCTGCGGTCAAAGCGAGTTTTGAGGGCATTGATCTGGTGGCCTTAAACACTACCGTCTCCGCTGTGAAAGGCAGCGTGCAAGCAGCGCTGCAAGCGGATGCGCCGCTAATGCTGGATATGACAGCGCTTCGCGTGCGGCCTTATCGCGCGGCTCCCGTTGCGACCGGTGAGGTACCACCGCCCGAGGTAGATGTGACGCTACAAGGTCGCGGTACTCTGGCCAGTCATCGCCTCACCACGCAGGCTACGCTGCGCCAGAAGTCGCGCAAGTTTGTGCTGGATAACGCGTTGGTCGGCGCACTGAGTTTTGATCGTGCAGGCGCGCCGACCGGTTGGCAGGCAACTGTGCAAACTTTGAAAGTAGACGAGGACGTGGCAACCACCGTCGCGGCCTCGGGCAAGCAAAACTGGATTACCGTATCAACGCTCGCCGTGCGCTGGGACCGTGGCCGCGAAAGCGAGGCGCAAGCGTTCAGCATGGAGCCCGGCAGCGCTTCGGTTGCGGGAGTGGTGCTGGCGTGGGATCGTGCGCGTTACGCGAAATCGTTGACCCGCGGTGGCCAGCCGCAGCTTGACGTCGCCGGCCGAATCGAGTCATTCTCGCTGGCCGAATTGGCGCATCGCCTGGGTGCTCAGGGTGACAATAGCGTGAGCGGTGATTTGCTGATGCAGGGCCAGTTCAAGGCCAGTGGCATTCCGGGCACGCCTGGTTTTGCAGCGCTTGTTGAGCTGGCGCGCGTGCGCGGTGATCTGCGCGCGGGGGACGGCGACGGGGGGCTGCTACTCGGGCTGCGTGAGCTGTCGCTGCGCTTGAAGGCCGACGCTAATCTGTGGCAAGTCGCTTTCATCGGCGAAGGCCAACGGCTGGGCCGCGCGCAAGCCAATGCGAGCGTTCGAACGGCGGATACCGGTGGCGTCCCGGACACGACGTCGGCGCTGACCGGTAACGTGGTGGCTCGTATGGATGATCTCTCGGTGTGGAGCAGCTTGCTGCCGACCGGTTGGCGTGTCGGTGGCGGCATCAACGGCAGCGCCACCCTTGGCGGCACGCTCGGTGAACCCAAGGCGAGCGGCGCGCTGACGCTGGTCAACGCGAGCCTGCGCAATGCTGTGGACGGCGTCGACATCACACGCGGTCAGGGGCGAATCGCGTTCGATGGCAGCACCCTGCGTCTGGATGGGGTTAGCGCGCAGGCCGGGAAAGGTACCGTACGTATTAACGGTCAGGGGCCCCTCGATGGTAAGGCGCCGTTCCTGATGAACGCTGTTTTCGAGCAATTCGCAGTGCTGACGCGCGTAGATCGACGCGTGGACATCAGCGGTCGGGCCGACTTGTCGCTGGCGGCAAAGCAGGTGCTCATCAACGGCGCATTGACGGTAGATCGCGGGCTGATCGACGTCACGCAAGTGGGCGCACCGACCCTGTCGGATGACGTGGTGGTGGTGCGCCAGCGAGATACGCTGCGACCGGTTGTGGCCAGCACTGCGCCTAAAGTGACGATGAATCTGGTGGTCGATTTAGGCAAAGATTTGCGCCTGATAGGCCGCGGCATCGAGACGCGGCTCGCCGGCGAGTTGACGTTGACGACACCGGGCGGCGTGCTGACTGCGGTTGGCAACGTTCGGGCGGAGGATGGTCGGTACGAAGCGTACGGCCAGAAGCTGAATGTTGAACGCAGCACGGTGCGCTTCGTTGGGCCGCTGAATAATCCGGTGCTAGACATTCTGGCGCTGCGCACGAATCGCGAAAACGATGATAGCGTTGGCGTGTCCATCACCGGCACCGCGTTGCAGCCGCGAATCAAGCTTTACGCTACGCCGGAACGCAGTGACACCGACAAACTGGCCATGCTGGTGCTGGGTCGCAATTTTGACGAATTGGGGCGCGATGAAACGGCGTTGATTCAGACGGCGGCGATTGCACTGCTGTCCGGTGAGCGCGGCGGCAGCTTCAGCAGCAAACTCGGGCTCGACACCCTGTCGGTGCGTCAGGCCACCAGCGGCAGTGGCAGCACTAAAGATGTGGTGATAACCGTGGGTAAACAGATTTCTGACAAGGTGTACGTTGGCTACGAGCAGGGGCTTGCGGGTGCCGCGGGTACGGTGCAGCTGGTGTACCGGCTGTCGCAGCGGATCACAGTTCGAGCGCAGGCCGGGAAAGAGGATTCGAGTCTGGATGCGATCTTGACCTTTCGGTGGCGATGACCACCTGCGACACAATTAGTGTAAGTGGAAAAAGTCGTTACTACTTGATTTTTAAGCGCCTATACTAATCACATTGTTGAATTAGAAGCAGGGTAGAAATCAATGTCAACCGAAGTAACGTCAATCGCCGCCAGGTGTCCGTTTCCGCATGCCGTCCTCAAACCGACGGTGGCGGGTGCTCGAACTAACGCAGACTGGTGGCCAAACCAACTCAACCTGAAAATCCTTCAGCAGCATTCTGAGCGCTCAAACCCGATGGGCAAGGCGTTCAACTACGCCGAGGAATTCAAGAGCCTCGACCTGCACGCCGTGATCAAAGATCTGCATGCGTTGATGACCGATTCGCAGGACTGGTGGCCCGCAGACTACGGCCACTACGGCCCATTTTTTGTTCGTATGGCGTGGCACAGTGCAGGCACCTATCGCATCGGCGACGGGCGTGGTGGTGCTGGGTTCGGCACGCAGCGCTTTGCGCCGCTCAATAGCTGGCCCGATAACGTGAACCTGGATAAAGCGCGCCGCTTGCTGTGGCCGATCAAGCAGAAGTACGGTCGCAAAATCTCCTGGGCCGATCTGATGGTGTTGACCGGCAACGTTGCGATGGAGTCGATGGGACTCAAGATGGTGGGCTTCGCGGGCGGACGCGAGGACGTGTGGGAGCCAGGTGAAGAGATTTACTGGGGCCCCGAGGCCACATGGCTCGGCAACGAGCGCTACACCGGTGATCGCGAACTTGAACAGCCGCTTGCCGCAGTGCAGATGGGCTTGATCTACGTGAATCCACAAGGCCCGGACGGTAACCCTGACCCGGTCGCTGCGGCGCGCGACATTCGCGAAACCTTCGCCCGTATGGCGATGAACGACTATGAAACTGTTGCACTATGCGCTGGCGGTCACACCTTCGGCAAAACCCACGGTGCAGACTCCGAGGAGCATAAGGGTACCGATCCTGAGGGGGCTGACATCACCGAACAAGGCTTCGGCTGGACGAGCGGTTTTGGCAGTGGCAAAGGCGTCGACACGATCAGCAGTGGGTTAGAGGGCGCATGGACGCCCACGCCCATTACGTGGGACAACAGCTACTTCGACACCCTATTCGGCTATGAGTGGGAGCAGACCTTGAGCCCCGCCGGTGCGTATCAATGGAAGCCTAAAGATGGCGCCGGTGAAGGCACTGTGCCGGATGCCCATGATCCGTCGAAGCGTCATGCGCCGTTCATGGCCACGACCGACCTTGCGCTGCGCATGGATCCGGCGTACGAGAAGATTTCGCGGCACTTCCATCAGAACCCGCAAGAGTTCGCGGAGGCGTATGCAAAGGGCTGGTACAAGCTGACCCATCGCGACATGGGGCCGATTACGCGCTACCTGGGCCCGCTGGTGCCGAAGGGCCAGTTGATCTGGCAAGACCCCATTCCTTCAGTCGATCATGAGTTGGCCAGCGAGCAGGACATTGCTGCATTGAAGGCCAAAGTTCTGGCGTCCGGGCTGTCGATTTCACAACTGGTTTCAACGGCGTGGGCATCGGCCGCAACCTTCCGTGGCAGTGACAAGCGAGGCGGTGCTAACGGCGCGCGCATTCGTCTGGCACCACAAAAGGATTGGGAAGCGAACCAGCCCGCTCAACTCGCGTCAGTTCTGCAAACACTGGAAGGTATCCAGAAGGACTTCAACAGCGCGCAGACTGGCAACAAGAAAATCTCGCTGGCTGACCTGATCGTGCTCGCTGGTTGTGCGGCGGTTGAGGCGGCGGCGAAGAAGGCGGGCCATGATGTGACGGTGCCGTTCACGGCGGGGCGCATGGACGCGTCGCAAGAGCAGACTGATGTTCACTCATTCGCGCCGCTGGAGCCGTCGGCCGACGGGTTCCGCAATTTCCTCAAGGAGGGGCACTCGACGCCAGCCGCTGAGCTGCTGATTGATCGTGCCAACCTGATGCAGTTGACGGCACCTGAGATGACCGTGCTGGTGGGCGGCATGCGCGCGCTGAACGCCAACATCGGGCAAGCGCAGCATGGTGTTTTCACCCAGCGTCCTGAAGCATTGACCAACGATTTTTTCGTTAATCTGCTCGACATGCGCACCAAGTGGCAAAAGTCAACAACGACCGACGGCGTGCTTGAGGGGCGTGATCGTACGTCAAACGAGATCAAGTGGACGGCGACGGTTGTCGACCTGGTCTTTGGTTCGAACTCGCAGCTTCGCGCCATTGCGGAGGTCTATGCGTGCAATGACTCGCAGGAGGCATTCGTGCGTGACTTCGTTGCAGCATGGAACAAGGTGATGACGCTGGATCGCTACGATCTGGCGTGATGCTATTAGCGGGCGTGTCAGATGGGTGACCGACAATAGGCGCTTCTATCGCAGCGCCTGATTCGTCAATGCCCTCGTCACCCCCCCGCTCTTTGCCGCTCTCCCGTCTCGATTTCGCGCGCCTGCTGTGGTGCGCGCCGTTTGTGGTGATGCTGTCGTTGTTGGTGATTGAGGCCGCGCTCTCCGCAGCCACGACCTACCTTGTGATTCAGACCAGTCGCGATGTGGCTAACGATGATTTCAAGATTGCTGATCTCGGCTGGATTTTGCTCGTACAGGCCAGTGCCTATATCGTCGGCGCGGTGAGCTGGGTGTTTGCCGAGCAGGCGGGGTTTGGTGCGTTTGGGCGCTTCATGCATCGCTTCGCAAAGCACAACAAGACGCGCACTTTGCTGTTCAACGCAAGGGATGCACGCGAGGCTGTCGAGCCGTTTTTGACCGGGGAGGTGTTCCATATTTTCTTCGAGCTGATGTACGAGCTGGAAGCCGATTTGAAGCTGGTGTTGCTGCTGATTTTCAACGCGATTGTGCTGGGCGTGGAGATTGATGCGCAGTTGCCGGTGGCCTATGCTTTGATCTTCATCGTGTGCATGACGCTGCAATTCAGTTTGCGCAAACGGGTGTCGGCGGCATATCTCGGCAACCAGCAATTCACCAACAAATTGACGGCGCAAACCTACACCGCCTGGGACAATATTCTTAGTGGCAATCGCTACAACTACGGCGTGTGGAATCGCGAGTTCAAGGCGCGGTTGCGCGTGGCGCTGAAGGCGCAGATTCGTGCTATCGTGACCCGTGAAGGATTGAGCAGCGCGAGCGG
>JANXNO010000119.1 GCA_025354075.1 Burkholderiales bacterium
AGGCGGTGCGCAACTGGATGCCGATGAATGTGCGCCGCAGTTATCCCATCGCGGTGCCGCGTGAAGATGTGCAAAAGGACGTTGACCGTTTGCAGGCATTGTGGACGGAAGCACGCGGCAGGTTTGGCAGCGATGGCCCGTTTCTCTATAGCAAATTCAGTGTGGCGGATGCTTACTTCGCTCCGGTTGTTTTTCGCTTCAATACGTACGGCGTGAAGTTGAACCCTGTGGTTGCCGATTACGTGAAAGCGATGCTCGCGCATCCTTCCATGCAGCAATGGATCGCTGATTCAAAGGCCGAGAAAGAAGTCGTTGATCATGAAGAGCCTGAACATATTTATGCGACGAAGTGACCTAGAGCGCTGCAATGATTGATGTCTGGCAGGCGCAGATCAAGGCTGCCGCAGCGAAAGGCGAAAAGCTCGCCATTCGCGGCAGCGGCAGCAAAACGTTCTGCTCCCCAGCAGCAACGGGCGACGTCATCGACACGAGTGAACACGCTGGCATCGTCGAGTATGAGCCCAATGAACTGGTAATCGTCGTTCGCTGCGGTGCGCGCATTGCCGACGTTGAGAAAACGATGGCGGACGCAGGCCAAATGCTCGCGTTCGAACCTCCGCACTTTGGCGAAAGCGCGACCATCGGCGGCATGGTTGCCAGCGGCCTGTCAGGGCCGCGCCGCCCGTACGCCGGGGCCTTGCGCGATTTCGTGCTCGGCTGCAAAGTGCTCGACGGCAAGGGCGATCATTTGAGCTTTGGCGGCAAGGTCATGAAGAACGTTGCCGGTTTTGATGTGTCACGCCTGCTGACTGGATCGCAGGGCACGCTCGGCGTGATCACCGAAGCCGCATTCAAATGCCTGCCGCTGCCGAAGGCGCAGCGGACGCTAGTGTTTGAGCTTGATGCGCAAGCCGCCATTGAGCGCATGAATCGCTGGTACGCAGAAGCGAATCCGATTACAGCAACGGCATGGGTTGGCGGCAAGCTTTATGTTCGGCTTGCTGGTGCCGAACCAGCAGTGAAGTCTGCCGCAACGAATCTCGGCGGCGAGGCTTTCGCAAACGATGCTGATTGGTGGCGCAACTGGCGTGAGCAGAAGCATGTGTTCTTCACCGCTGGTCAATCGCCGTTGATTCGTGTTGCCTGTAAATCCACGGCAGCGTGGGGTGATTTGGCGAACAACGCTGACTTGCAGACCATCGATTGGGGGGGCGCACAGCGCTGGTTGCGTTGTTCGTCCACCGCGTTGCCCGCTGTTCGTGAATGGGCGCGGGCGCAGGGTGGTCACGCGAGCGTGTTTCGTGGTGCGGCGTCCGACCAAGAACGCGTAGCGACGCTGCAACCCGCACTCGCTGATGTTCAAACAAAGATCAAGGCAGGCTTTGACCCGTACAACGTTTTTCCGTCTTTGTAGGAGCGGCGAAAGCCGCGATGCCATTTACTAACCTATCGCGGCTTTCGCCGCTCCTACAGTAAACAACAGCGCATGCAAACCAATCTCGCCGATTTCATTAAAGATACGCCCGAAGGCATCGAGGCTGACGCCATTCTGCGCTCCTGCGTACATTGCGGTTTTTGCACTGCGACCTGCCCGACTTATCAAATTCTGGGCGATGAACTTGACGGCCCACGTGGCCGTATTTATCTGATCAAGCAAGTACTCGAAGGCGTCGAGCCTACAGCTAAAACGCAACAGCATCTGGATCGCTGCCTGACCTGTCGCAATTGTGAAAGCACCTGTCCGAGCGGTGTTGAGTATGGACGTCTTGTCGATATTGGTCGCTCGGTAGTGGAGAGGAAGGTAGGCCGCACAGCAGTTGAGATGTTGAAACGGCGAGTGCTGCGCAGAGGACTGTTGAGCAAAAAGTCGTTCGCTGCCGCGCTCGCGTTAGGACGCGCCGCGCGACCGCTACTGCCCGCTTCGCTCAAAGCAAAAATTCAACCACGACGCGCGCCGGGAGATTGGCCAACCACGCTACACGGGCGTGCCATGTTGCTGCTCGACAACTGTGTGCAGGACGCGCTTGCCCCCTCGATTGATACGGCTGCCGCACGCGTGCTGGACGCCGCAGGCATTACGCTGAAACGAGTGTCCGCAGGCGGCTGTTGCGGTGCGTTGAGTCACCATTTGAATGCGCACGACGAAGCGGTCGAAAAAGTGCGCGCCAACATTGATGCCTGGTGGCCGCACGTTGCGTCGGGCGCAGAGGCGATTGTCGTGACTGCATCGGGTTGCTCAGTCATGGTCAAGGACTACGGCCACTTTATGAAACACGACCCGACTTACGCGGCGAAAGCGGCGAAAATCGCCGCGCTCGCGAGAGATGTTTCCGAGGTCATCGCAGCGGAGTGGTTGACGCTCAAGAGCAAAGTCAAATCCTCGTCGGAAAAAATTGCCTACCACCCACCCTGCACGATGCAGCATGGCATGAAGCTGAAAGGTGGGGTTGAAGCGCTGCTAAAGGACATGGGTTTTGCGCTATCCCCGGTGGCTGATAGCCACCTTTGCTGCGGCTCGGCGGGCACCTATTCAGTATTGCAACCCGCGATCAGTACCGAACTTAAATCACGCAAGCTGAAATCGCTCGCGGCAGGTGCTCCTACGCAAATCGCGACCGCCAATATCGGATGCATGACGCATCTACAGAGCGGCACGTCCTTGCAGGTCAAGCACTGGATCGAATTGCTTGATGAACGGCTGAAATAGTCATTCAACATTTTGCCCGGGGAGCACTAATAGTGTGTTTTTGAACCAATCCGTAGCGGCTGCAGAGGTTGTTCAGCGTCAGCTAGACGCTTATAACGCGCGGGATATTGACGCGTTGATGGCGACCTATGCAGACGATGTCGAGCACTTCGAATTTCCTGCAACGCCGGTGGCCAGTGGCGCGGCGCAGGTGCGCGAGCGTTTACATGTGCGTTTGCAGGAACCGAGCTTGCACGCCCAGTTGCTGGGGCGCACAGCGATGGGCAATCTGGTGATTGATCACGAACTGGTGACACGCGACTTTCCGGAAGGCCGTGGCACCGTTGAGTTAATCGCGATGTATGAAGTGCAGGGCGAGAAAATCGTATGCGCCTGGTTCAAATTTGGTGCGAAGCGGCTTGACGCTCAGCAACCGTAGACCGTAGACGCGCAGCGCGTCCGGCTTTATGGTGTCGCACTCAAATGTTGAGTTGACGCGCTTTGTTTCTCAAGGCTACGTGACAGCCGCCTTGTCCAGCTCGGCCACCATACGCGCCACACGCTGCTCAATCTGCTCCGTCGATAACTTCTCGCGCAGCCGCTCGACCATCAGCGGAAACGAAAACGGCGTCGGTCGATCACACTTCATCATCAGTGCCTTGCTACCGCGCAGTCGCAGTAGTGCCGACGTAAGCCGTGACGACTCCAGTTGCCGCTCCATCACTTCGCGCACGGCCTGTCTGAGCAGCAGATTGTCGCTGTCGTAGGTAGTGAAAACTTCAAACAACAGCCCACTCGATGCCTGCAATTGCCGACTCGATTTGTTCTGCCCAGGATAGCCCTGATCAATCAATCCGGCGACGCGCGCAATCTCGCGGAACTGACGCTTGCCGAGCTCGGCGGCGTTGAGCCCGGCCAAAATATCTGCTTCTACCAGGCGTGAATCCAGCAGTTCGCGCAACTCTTTCGCAGTCAATGTGACCTCGGTCGGTGACAGCAATTCAAAGCCGTAATCATTGATCGCGATGGAGAATGTCCTGCCTAGCTCCGGGTGCTTTTGCGCGAGACGATAGCTGAACAGCGTCGCCAGCCCGAGATGCACTAGCCGCCCTTCAAACGGATAGAAGAACAGATGCCAGCCTTCGCTGGTTTTGAGTGATTCAACGAGCCATTCCTTTTGATCGGGTAGGGCTGAAAGTTGCGATTGCAGCGCGAAAATCGGTTCGCATAGCCGCATTTCCGGTGTTGAATAAACACCGTGCTTTGCCTCGGCAATCAGGTCGCGCGTGGCGCCTGCAAGCTGGGTGGACAATGGCATTTTGCCGCCCGCCCAGCGAGGCACCAGGTTCTTGCGTTTCGCCGCTCGCCGCACATAAGCTGTCATCTCGCGAACGCGGATGAACTCGACCACGCGTCCGGCGAAAATGAACGCATCACCCGGATTCAGTCGCGCAATGAAATCTTCTTCAACGTGCCCCAGCCGCGCTCCACCGAGGAATTGCACGGTGATCGAAGCCTCCGACACGATGGTGCCAATGTTGGTCCGGTGCCGCGTGGCGATGCGGCGATCCGTGACAACGTAGAGCCCGGTTTCAGGATCGATCACCACTTTGTGAAAGTCAGGATACGCCTGCAACGACGCGCCGCCACGTGTCACGAAATCGAGGCACCATTGCCACTCGGCATCAGTGAGTTGCATGTAGGTGAAACAGCTTTCTACCTCAGCACGCAGCTCATCGGGATTGAAGCCACCGCCGAGCGCCGCGCTCACCATGTGCTGTGTGAGCACGTCAAGCGGTCGCCACTGGGTTTTGCCAAACGCCGCCCCGAGTGGCATGCGTGATTCGATGTGTTTCGCGTGTGCGGCCTGTCGCGCCGCGGCGGCTTCAACCAGTTCCAGCGCATGCGTCGGCACCACCGTCACGCGGCTCTTTGCGCCCGGTTGATGGCCGCTGCGTCCTGCGCGTTGCAGCAGGCGCGCGACGCCCTTCGGCGAGCCAATCTGTAGCACCTGTTCAACTGGCCGAAAGTCCACGCCGAGATCAAGCGAACTGGTACACACCACAGCATGCAGCAGGCCGCTGCGAATGCCTTCTTCGACGTACTCTCGCGTCGCCTTGTCGAGCGAGCCGTGATGCAGCGCGATCTGTCCCGCCCACTCCGGTTTTGCGTTCAGCAACGCCTGATACCAAAGCTCGGTTTGTGAGCGCGTGTTGGTGAAGACCAGCGTGCTTTTGCACTGCTCAATCTTTCCGATGACCTCGGGTAAGAGTTTCAAACCCAGGTGCCCGCCCCAAGGAAAACGCTCGATGGTTGCAGGCATCAGCGAATCGATCACGATGTCCTTCTCGATCTTGCCGCTGATCAGCACGCCGTCGCCTGCGAGCGCCGCGTCCGGCCCGATTAGCACGCGCATCGCTTCATCCAGATTGCCGAGTGTGGCGCTCATGCCCCAGGTTTGCAGCTTCTTTTTGCCGCGCCCAGACGCGCCACGCAGGCGCGTGAGCGTGAGTTCCAGCAGCGTACCGCGCTTCGACGACATCAGTTCATGCCACTCATCAACGATGACGCAGCGCAAGCTTGACAACCGTTCCCGCCAGTCGGCCTTGGTCAGCATCAAGGCGAGCGATTCCGGCGTAGTGACCAGCACAGTGGGCAAACGCCGATCCTGCTTCGCGCGCTCGCTGCTGGACACATCGCCCGTGCGCAGACCGACGGTCCAGGTGGGTTGCATGGCTGCGGCTGCGTCTTTAAGGCTTAGTGTGGTGTCGGCTGCCAGCGCTTTGAGTGGTGTGATCCAGAGGACGGTTATCGGTGGCGCAACTTGCCCCCGCTCCCCTTGAGGGAGAGGGGAGAACACCGCACAAGGCCCACAAAACGCTGCGTACGTTTTGCCGAAGCCGGTAGGCGCATGAATGAGGCCGCTCTTGCCCACCGCATACGCCGTCCATGCGTCCCGCTGGAAGTCGAAAGGCGTCCAGTTGCGTGAGGCGAAAAAGGCCTCCGCGATGTCAACTCGCGAAGGTTTGGTACTCATCCGCGCAGGCCGATGCAATTTCCCCACGGATCGCGGATCTGACACATGCGCATGCCGTCTTCAATCTCGGCGGGGCCGCGGAAAAGTGTCGCGCCAACTGACTGAAAGTGATTCACCTCGGCTTCGAAGTCAGCCACTGTCCAATACACCACGGTGCCTGCCGGCCCGGACGCTACCTTTTCATCGGCAGGGACGATTTCGATCTGGATACCGTTGAGCTCCAGATATTCGAAGTTCTTCTTAGGCCAGTGAATATTCGTGCGCCGGGCAGCAGGGAACGCACGTGAGTACCAGTCGAGCGCCGCAGCGACGTCAGCAACGTGGATCATCACGGCACAGACAGGCGACGCTCTCGCTTTTGTCAAACCGCCACCGGCGCTTTAATAGCGGCATGACTCTGATACTCCGTAATCTCAAAATCCTCAAATTCGTAGTCGAAGATTGACGCGGGTTTGCGCTTGATGATCAGGCGGGGCGGGGGCAACGGCGTGCGTGACAGTTGCGTTGCGACCTGCTCAGTGTGGTTGTCGTAGATGTGGCAGTCGCCGCCGGTCCAGATGAAGTCGCCCACGTCGAGGTCGCATTGCTGCGCAATCATGTGCGTGAGCAGGGCGTAGCTGGCGATGTTGAACGGGACGCCGAGGAAGAGGTCGGCGCTGCGTTGGTAGAGCTGGCAGGAGAGTTTGCCGTCTGCGACGTAGAACTGAAAAAAAGCATGACAAGGCATCAGCGCCATCTTGGGCAGGTCCGCTACGTTCCATGCGCTGACGATGATACGGCGTGAATTCGGGTCGCGTTTGATGAGGTCGATGGCCTGTTGAATCTGATCAATCGTGCCGCCGCCGTCCGCCTCGCGCCTGGGCCATGAGCGCCACTGCACGCCGTACACGGGGCCTAAATCACCGTCCGCTTTCGCCCATTCGTCCCAAATGGTCACGCCGCGTTCTTGCAGCCATGTGGCGTTGCTGTCGCCGCGCAAAAACCACAGCAATTCATAGGTGATGGCTTTCCAGAATACCTTTTTCGTCGTCAGCAGCGGAAAGCCGCGTTGCAGGTCAAAGCGCAGTTGCGCGCCGAATACCGAACGCGTGCCCGTGCCGGTGCGGTCACCCTTAATTGCGCCCTGCGTGCTGACTTGTTGCAGCAAATCGAGGTAGGGTTGCTCTAGCGCAGGCAGCATGGCGGCGGCGGGAGAATTGACGGGGGCGAGGGCGGATTGCATGTGTTGAGTTTAGCGATTTGGCGTCAAATGCGATTTCCTCGACTCCGCGTTATTTAGCATCAGCTTTTATGCGAAACGCCCATTAAGTATGGGCTAAACGCAATAAAACGCTATTTATCGACATTTTGATATTTGGCCACTCAGCTCCAATGAAGAGGGGCGTTTATCAACAAGCTGATGGCTACCTGTCCCTCTCGATCAAGTCAGCCCAATCGCCACAATCTCACGAAAATTCGGCATCGCGTTCAGCTGCGCATACCAGCGATCCACGTTGGCCAGCGGCACGCGATGTTTCTCCAACCCTGCCTTTACGAGCGGCATTTCAAACCAGGTGTAGGCAAGAATCGCAGCAGGAATATCGCCGACCGTGAAATCGTCGCCGGTCAACCACTTCGTCTTGCCCAGTTGTCGGTCGGCAATGGTCCAGTTCTGCGCCGCTTTGGGGATGTTGGCCGAGATCATTTTCATGTCCCATTCCTCTTGCGGTGCGCGCACGAGCTGCATGAATGCCGGGCCGATCGGAGGGCCGAGTGTGGCGAGTTGCCAGTCCATCCAGCGGTCGGCGGACGCGCGAATTTTCGGGTCGGTTGGCCAGAACGGTGCCTTGGGATGCTTCGCGCACAGGTACCGTACGATCGCGTTCGATTCCCACAAAATAAATCCGTCGTCGTCAATCACCGGAATCATTCCATTGGGATTTTTTTCGCGGAATTCGTCGGTGGTGGTGATGCCGAAATGCAGCCCCGCGTCGATGCGTTCATAGGGTATGCCCAGTTCGGCGCAGGCCCACATCACCTTTTTGACGTTGGATGAGTTCTTGCGGCCCCAGAGTTTCAGCATGACATTGGCTTTCCGAATGATTATTGGAGAGGCAGGCAACAGGTTGCGTACGACACAATCAGGTTAAATGAGCAGCAATCGTAATCTTTGTGCTGATATGACACGCGTATTTGTTCTGATCTTGCTTGCCACCGTGGCCCTCCTGCCGGCGTGCCGCCAGACGGATCTTGGCGAAGGCGGCAGCAAGGTGTCCGGTTCTGCGGGGCCTGCGGGGGTCAAGGACGCGGCGAAAGAGCTTACGACGTGTGACGCACCCATTGCGACCATTGCGCTGGCAGAGAGCCCAAATGGCTACACCGTGCTGTCGAGCTATCAATTGCCACCAACGCCGCTGCCGCTGATTCGGGTGATGGCGCAGCAGAGCAATTGTTTTCGCATCGTGGACCGCTCAGCCGGGTTGCGCGCCACGCTGCAGGAGCAGCAGCTCAAAGACGCGGGCATCCTGAAAGCCGAGACCGTGCCGAAAAAAGGCGAAGGCATCGGCGCCCGGATGACGCTGACACCGAGCCTGACATTTAGTGAGGACAACGCGGGCGGCGGCATCGCGGCGCTAGTCGGGATGATCCCGGTGTTGCGTGATTTTGCCGGCGTGGCCAGTGGCGTCAAGTTCAAGGAAGCGCAGGTGGTGTTGCTGTTGACTGACAACGACACCACCGAGCAACTGGCGGCGGCGACGGGCAGCGCGCGGGCGACCGATCTAGGCGTTGGTGGACTCGTGATCGGTAAAGTGATCGGCGGCGCAGCAGGCTGGGGCATCACCAACGAAGGCAAGGTGATCGCAGCCGCATTTCTCGACGCGCACAACCATCTGGTGGTGCAGGCCCGAGCGCTCGGCGCAGCGCACCAGCGGTAGCGCGACGCGCAGCGAAAAACACGCTCAATGCAATCCACTGATTCCTCCAACACCTGGCGACGCATGAGCGCCTTTGCCGTCGTCGCCTGCCTCTGTGTCGCATTGTCATGGTCGGCGGTAGCGTGCGCGCAAACTCGTTTCAACGCGGCTGAGCTTGCAAGGCTGAAACAGTTCAGCGATACCGGCAACCCAGCGTTCAACGCGGAGCTCGTCAGCGCTATCCAGCGACTCGACGCGACGGATGCGCCGAGTCTGATCACTGAGCTGATTTTTTTGTTTGGCGAATTGCGTTATGCCTACGGCTCCAGCTACACGGCGCTAGCTGCGGTCGAGGCGGCGTACGCGCTGGCTTTGACGACCGGCGACGCTTCGATGACCGCGTCGCTTGACGGTCTGGCGGGGCAGATGCAATTCGCGTCGGATCGTTCGTCTCGGCCCGCACGCGACCGCATCATGCGTGGGCTGAATGCGCAGCGCGCGACCGGGCAGGCGCTGCCACTCGCGCGCCAGCTCAGCGCGTATGCGACGCTGCTGCAGGACGTCAACGAGTTCGCCTATGCCATGCGGATGAGCAACGAAGCGGTCAGCATTGTTGAGCAAAATGACATCAACGCAAGCGGCACGGTTTCGGCCGTGGGGCTGGGCGTTTATTACACGCATGCTGAGTTGCTGCGTGCTGTGGGTGACGCGAGGGCGGCCATCGCGGCGGGCGAAAAACTGCTCAAGCTGTCACTGCTGGCAGGCAATCAGGAGTTCGCCGGCTATGCCGAGCTCGCGCTCGGTCGCGTGTACCAACGAACTGGTGAGCTGGATCGCGCTGCGGCCTCACTTGAAGCGAGCTACGCGCGAGCCCGGCAGTTTGCTGACCCGATGGGGCAGGCTGTGGCCGCACTGGATCGCGCTGATATTGCCTGGGAGCGTTCGCAATTTACTGTGGCTGAAGAATGGTCGAAAAAAGTTGCGCCGCTGATCGCGCAGATTGACGATCCGGTGTTGCGTGTGCGCCATGATTTGCACGCCACGCGCTTGCTCGCCATGCACGGTCAGCCACAGCCCGCGCGGGCCGCGCTGGAGCGCGCCAGGACCACGCTAGCGGGCAACGATCAGGTGTGGCTGAAAGCGCTGGTACGACTGGCCGAAGCCGAGGTGCTCGCTAGCGAGGGCAAATCAGAAGCCTCGTTGCAGGCGATGCGCGAAGGCATGCAGTTGAATACGGAAAGTGAGCGATTGACGCTGCGCGATGTGGTCGCGGCCCAAGGCGATTTGTATCGCCTCAACGAGCGTGAACTGCGCGAAAAACAGATGGCGCAGGACTCGCGTCTGCGTGAGGCGCAACTTGATGCTGCCGAGCAGCGCGTGTTGACGCAGCGGCTGGTGGTGGCGCTGGTTACTTTTGCGGCGCTGGTGGCTGCCGCCGCAGCGTTCTGGCAGCTCGGCCGTGCACAGCGATTCAGGCGTCGCGCCGAGGTCGACGGCCTGACCGGCATCCGCTCGCGCTCCGCCATCGAAAGCCATGCATTGGCTGCGTTTGAGCGCAGTAATCGTGACCACAAAACGGTCTCGATATTGATCGCCGACGTTGACGGATTGAAAGCCGTGAACGACAGTCGCGGCCACGCCGAGGGCGATATGCTGCTGCGTGAAATGTCTGCCCTGATCGCATCAAGTCTGCGACAGCAGGACGTATTGGGCCGCTGGGGCGGCGACGAATTTGTGGCGATACTGCTCGACACTGATGCCAGGGCCGCGGCAGACATCGCTGAACGCGTGCGCCTGGCAGTCGCCAACGGGCTGGCCGAAAAATGGGCCGACCTCGGCGCATGCAGCATTGGCGGCGCGATGCGTCTCGCACCGGACGAATCGTTCGAAATGACGCTGGCGAGAGCGGATGCAGCACTGTATCGGGCCAAGCAAGCAGGCAAAAACCGGGTGATGTTTGCGCAGGATTAGCGAGTAAACCTGCATTTAGCCCACAAAAAAGCGCAGACGGCTTTTTCAT
>JANXNO010000075.1 GCA_025354075.1 Burkholderiales bacterium
CGCTGGTTGTTTACAACGCAGTGCCCGCAGCTGCCAGTCAGGCAGTGGTTGCCTATTCCTCGTCCACCGTGCCGACGGGCAATGGCGTCATCGACCCTAACGAGTGCAACGACTTGACCGTAACACTGGCCAACAACGGCACGGCGGGTGCTACAGCGCTGAGCGCCACGCTGGCCAGCAGCACCCCTGGCGTCACCATATCGCAGGCCGGCAGCACTTACCCAAACATTGGCGCAGGCGCAACCGGCGCAAACCTGACTGCGTTCAAGATCAGCACTTCGCCGTCGTTAGCCTGTGGCAGTACGATCAATTTCACGCAAACCACCGCGTATACCGGCGGCGCGTCTCCAGTGAGTTCGCCATTCAGTCTGATTGTGGGATTACCGGCAAACTCCGTGCTTTTTAGTCAAAACTTTGATGGCGTGACGGCACCTGCGCTACCCGCAGGCTGGACCACGGCGCTTACCGGCACCTCGCCGCCAGCGCTCTTCGCGACCACTTCGACGAACCCGGACACAGCACCAAATACCGTATTCACCAACGGTGTTGCTACGACGGCAACCAACAGCCTGATCAGCCCGGCGATCACGCTGCCGACGTCGCCTTACCCATCTACGCTGAGCTTCCGCCATGCGTGGAACTTCGAAACTTCGGCGGGCGAGCAGTGGGACGGCGGAATTCTTGAACTAAGCACAAACGATGGTGCCTCGTTTACCAACGTGACCAGCCCCGCTGTTGGCGGTACGTTCACCGCTGGCGGCTACACCGGCACAATCTTTAAGGGCGACACCAATCCGCTGGCCGGTGAGCCGGGCTGGGGCAAAGCGCAGACCGCGTTCATCACCTCGACGCTGTCTTTGCCGCCAGCGCTGAATGGACAGACGATCACCTTGCGCTGGCGCGCTGGCTGGGACAGCTCAACAGCCGCCGCCAATCCCAACTGGCGGATCGACAGCATTTCGCTTACCGGCGGCGTAGCCTGCGCGACAGGTGCAGGCGTCTGCGCTGCCAGCACACCACCGTCGCTTGCGTACGCGCCGACGAGCGGCAGCCCGGTCAACTTCACAGGTGTCACGACCATCGGCAGCAGCGGATCGGGCAGCATTACCGTGACGCCGTCCGGCGGCACAGGCAGTGGCGGCTCCGCAACCAGCACGGTCAACGCGTGTGCGTTCGGCGGGGCAGATATTGCGAGCTTCAGCGGCGCGGGCGCAGTGAACCTGAGTTTTGTCGGCAACGTGGCGGCACCTCAGTCAATCGGTCTCAACTGTACAGCTGGCAGTGCAGTACGCAACGCCACGCTGACCTGCAGCGAGACGATCGGAACCGGCAACCCGTCGACACAACGCACCTGGCCGCTTTCTTGCCCGATTGGCTGCTCGCTTGATATCAATGGCGACGGCTCCGTCTCCGCCGACAAGGATGCAGTGCTGTTGAGCCGCTATCTGCTCGGCTTCCGCGGCGCGGGTCTGATCGCTAACGTGCCGCTAGGCCCAGCCCAAACGGGTGCGCAGGCCGTTGAGACATTCATCGGTAGCGCGGCGCAGTTCGACGTCTTCGGTCGCCCCATTCCTGCAACCGCCGCCATGCAGGACGGCATCGTGCTGTTCCGTCTGATGCTTGGCGTGCCTGATGCGGCGTTGTTTGGCGGCATCACCGTTCCGGCTCCCGCGACTTACTCAACACCGTCCGCCGTGCGCAGCAACGTCAACACGCGCTGCGGAACGAGCTTCTGACAATGGCAGCGTCAGCGCTCGCTCCAGCGGGCGCTGCTGTGGCATTCACGAATCGCGACACATCAGTCGCAGCATCTGGCGATCTGGACGCCCGTATATGGACTCCTCCCAGTATGCCAGCCACTAGCGCAACGGCAAGGGGCTTGTGACTGCACGCGGATAACTGGGCTGTGGATGCGCTTTCCTGCTCTGACCTGTTGGATTATTCGTGCGTTCTGTCCTGATCGCCCGATCGAACCGATGAAGCTCGTGGGTATCCTCAGGGTTTCAGAACGGCGGTTTCTGATGAGCGAATGCCTCACGCGCAACAGGCGGCGAACGCTCTCGGCGATATCGTGTGGAAGCGCTTCCCGTAGCAGAGTTGCGCTAACGCGTGGGGCATCAACCCATTCGCCCTTCGGGCACCTTCCCTACATCGCAGGGGAGGCAAGTTGCCAACGCTGCAAGTAGTGCGGAGGTCTGAGTCACGAGTCGACGCGCTACTTTAGGCCCTCAACGGGTCGCCCATTGATCAGCAATTTGCCTTCGGCAAAAGTAATGGTGGATTTGAGTGCGCCATCGCCGCGAATGATGTAGCCCTGAGCCACCGCGCTGTCTAGCTGCGCATTCACCATCAACGCCATTTCGTCCGCGCCACCGTCTGCGGGCTTGCCTGATGCCTTGCTGGTGATTTTAGCGAGCATGGTTTCCGTCAGCGCGACCTCTGCGCGCGCGTTGACTTTGGGGATGAGCAGCATTGGGTTGCTGGTGTCGGCATCGGTCACGCCATTGACGCGCGCATTCGCGCTTAGCGACAAATAATCGCGGTCGGTACCAACGCGCAAGCGCTCAAGCTCGAGCGTCGGATCTTGCTTGAGCAGCGCGCCACCATGCTGCTTGAGCACATCGAGAATTGCGGTCTGCATCTGTGCGGCTGCTTCCGCGGGCGGTGCTTTATCGCTGGGTTTTGCGTAAGCTTGGCGCATGGCTTTGCCCATCGCATCAACGCTCGGCGCGTGCAAGTGTTTTGCGTTGAATGCATATTCGAACGCGCCCCAGTCATCGTTGCCAAATTTAATGCTTTTCACGGAGAGTTTGCCCGCGGCATCTACAAACGACGCGACGGGCGATTTCGTCTCTGCACTGTAGCTGAGATTTGTTAGCAAGAGCGCGGCCGCAGGGCCACTCGTTGCAACCACGGATTCGACGCTCATGTTGGCGCTGCCCAGATACAGCGATTCGGTCTGCGCGAGCTTGTCCTGTTGGCCGGTTGCGCTGATTTTGCCTACTTTGAGCTCCGCACCGTCGAGCATTTTTGCGCTGAATCCGGGCGCGTTCATCGTGTAGCTGACGCGTTGATAGTCTTTGCTGAAATCAAAATTTGCGTCGATGCCAAGCCACGACGCTTCACCGCGTGCGTCCTTGTAGGTGAACGCGGGGCTGGAGATTTTTGTGTTACCCCCACCGCCGAACGCGAGCATCGTGACCGCCGTTAACGGCGCTTTGTCGCCGAGCACTTTGACCAATTCCTGTTGCACTTTCGCCGGGAACAGCAACGTGTGCTTGACGCGCGCAGCGCCGATGCCACTGAAATCGGGCAATGGGCCGTGCGAAATTTCATCTTGCAGCGTGACCACAAATTGTTCGCCCATACCGGGTACAGCGGGTACGCTTACCGCAAACTCTACGTTGTGCGTTGCTTTGAAGAAGCCGCGCTGATAGTCGTTTCTGACAATCTTAAGAAATGGCACCGCTGCTGGCAGCGTATCAACCCAAGCTCTGGCCGCCGTTTCGGCACGCACGCCGAGGAGGTAAGTTGATAGCGGATAACCAATGAGGATCACAGCAGCAACTGTCGCCAAAACTATTTTTTTCATGGGATCAGGGAGAAAGGTGGGAAGGCAAACGGTGACGAGCCTCGGGAGATTCGCGCACCAGTCAACTTGAGAAAAAAAACGGACAGGTGAGACTGAACAGCCTATCGATTTTATCGGTGATTACGCAAGTCGATCAAGGCTGTCGCGAACACAGTTGCTACGGTTTCAATAGATCGATAGCGTCACGTACTTCATCATCGGTACGACTGCCTTGCTTCGCGCCCGCTGTCAGCGCAGTGCCGGATAAACCGAGCAGTCTCCGCACAATCATCAAGCCGTCGGTCAGGGCAAGCACTTGATTGTCGCCATCCACGTCGAACGCTTTGGAGTCGATATAGCGCTGGATGTGCAATTCGACCGCCGTGGCATCGCGCTGTGGACTGATGCCACGAGCGGTTGCAATGAGCGCTGCGCCACGGTAGCCGAGTAGATAACGCAACAGCAAAATGCCGTCGGTCGCAGGCTGATATCGGCTGCCCGTGTCGCTATCGTCGATGTTCAAAATTCGCGTGGGCACAGCGTCAAACACACCGCCTGCACGCACCAGACGTACCGCGTAATTACCGGTGTTTTTGTCAAGCGGACTCGACTGGCCGTCTGAAAAATCGACGATCCATGCGCTGGCGTTTCCAGCCTGCGTGTAGGTGGTGCTCGACCACGTGGGCGACGATGCGGTGTTGGGGAAAACGGTGTCGTTGATGGATGGCGTGTGACAGCTATCGTTCAACAATACACGCAGCTCTTGCAGGTTTGGCAAGCGCCAATCGCTGTAGCCCGCGAAGGTGCTATTGCGCGACGCGGTGAGCGCGCCGGGCCAGATGTTGAGCGTGGTGGAACCGGTGGCGCAATTGACACCGGAGCGTCCTTCGTTGCAGCGCTTAAACATCAGGCCGGTGGCGATGTGAATTACGGTGTCGTCTGCGTTGACGGTGTACGCGCTGTCAGGTGTCGCGCTGGGCGGCAAATTCGGCGGACACGTAGCTGCAGGGGCGGCAAATGATGCGCAGAAAACTGAAGTCGCAACGGCACGAGTGACGAGTGTTTGCGCGCGTTCTGCAAGACGAGAAAACGGGTTGATTGCGGTCATCGACATCACGAAGCGGTGCTGAACAGGGGTGGGCGAGAGGGAATGCTTCATGGGGCGGTGCGCACGAGGCGTACTTCGATGTAGACCTGCGGTACTTTGATGGTGGTGCCTGCGTTACCGTATCCACCATCAACGAAAAATGCGTAGCCGGGGCGTTTGGGATCGGAGTTGGCGGTCCAGTAGCGTTGTGAATCCGGATTGGTCACGTAATTCGGGAAGTAGTTGCCGTCGAACGCAGGTTGTGCGTAGGCGAAATGAGAAAACGAGGTCAATTCGCTGCGCGTGGGCAGCCGCCAGTTGTTGTAGCCGCACAGGTTGGTGGCGTTCACCGCGTTGACGAACTCTCGGTATTGCATTGCGTGAACGGTGCCAAACCGCTGGCGCTACAGGTGTTTAACGTGCCCTGCGGCGCATTCGCCCCTGCGTCGCCGCCGTTGGTCGCGGCGTTGCTTGAGTACCAGGTGAATCGGTTGTAAGTGCCGCGCAGACCGCTGCTGGTTTTGACCTCCCACAGCAGTCCCGTAACGTTGTCGCGCGTGCAGGCCCATTGCGCAGCACCAGTGCCGAGCACCGCGTTGGCCGCGAGCTCGCTGCCATCATTGGCGATTTTTGTGAAATCGAAGCCGCTGACGCCGTTGGGAAACGGCTGACCCGCCGCATAAGCGGCGGAGCGACCGTAGCGACCGTCCTGACGAGGATTGACGCCGTCGTCGCCGCTGACCGCGGCGTTGCAAAGGACGCCGGTATGCCCCAGCGTGTAGCAGGCACTGTTGCCGGTGTCATTGATCCCGGCGGCATGCGCTGAAGCAAGCGAGAGCAACAAAACAGGCGCGAGCCGCCGCGCAAATAAATCACGAAGGATTTTCATAAAAAGTTAGAAAAGGTGAGGGAGATATCCGGCGTTCGGCGCAGAATTTGCGCGCAACGACGAAGTACGGATGAAAGGATTCAGGGAGGTGATGATTAAGGTTTGGCTGGACCGACGCTAATGCACAAACGCACTCGATTTGAGCAACTTTTTTAGGCAATCGAACCGTCAACATCTTTTTGTGGAAAGCACCATTCAATCTGGGCCTAAATCAATAAATAAGGCAAAGTCGACTTAACAAATTTTACGCGCAAATAACGTGCTACGCCCAATAGAATAAAGGCTTCGTTTAACAAATCACAAAAAGCTGTTTAAAAAAAGTGTTGAGTGTCACGATTCCAGGCAACCGCGTGGGCAATCGGAAGCGACTCGCGCTATAACAACAATTGCACTGGCGGGCATGTGAATTGCTCACTCCATTGCGCCTCGTTCGCTTTACGTGCCCTATGCCTCAGACAAAGTTTCGCCGCACACTATGACCATTCACGTCGCGCTCAATCACATCACTCATTACCGATACGACCGCCCGGTGCTGCTCGGACCGCAGATTGTGCGTTTGCGCCCTGCCCCGCACTGCCGCACGCGCATCCTGTCGTACAGCCAGCGGGTGGAGCCAGTCGATCATTTTTGCAATTGGCAGCAGGATCCGTTTTCCAATTACATGGCGCGGCTGGTGTTTGCCAAGCCGACGCGTGAGTTCAAGGTCACGGTGGACTTAGTTGCCGAAATGTCCGTGCTGAATCCGTTTGATTTTTTCCTTGAGCCGTCCGCCGAAAAGTTTCCATTCACTTACACGCCCGAGGCCAAGGCCGAACTCGCGCCATACCTGATTACCGCGCCGATGACGCCACTGGTCGACGAATACCTGAAAAAAGTAGACAAAACCAAGCGACGCACGATTGACTTTTTGGTCGACATCAACGCGATGCTCTACAACGACATTCGCTACCTGATCCGCATGGAGCCGGGCGTGCAAACGCCGGAGCAAACGCTGACGCTCAAGTCCGGTTCATGCCGCGATTCCGGCTGGCTGCTGGTGCAGTTGATGCGTCATCTTGGGCTTGCCGCGCGCTTCGTATCGGGCTATCTGATTCAGCTCACGGCCGACGTCAAATCCATCGACGGGCCGAGCGGGCCGACCGAGGATTTCACCGACCTGCACGCCTGGTGCGAGGTGTATTTGCCGGGTGCCGGCTGGATCGGACTAGACGCAACTTCCGGCTTGCTCGCCGGCGAAGGTCACATTCCGCTCGCCTGCACGCCGCAACCCTCTTCTGCCGCGCCGATTGAAGGCGGCGTGGACAAGAGCGAGGTTACGTTTGAGCACCACATGGGCGTCACGCGGATTTACGAATCGCCGCGCGTCACCAAGCCGTACACCGAAGATCAATGGGAGCAAGTGCTCGATCTCGGCGAAAAAGTAGATCGTGATCTGGCTGCGGGGGATGTTCGCCTGACGATGGGCGGCGAACCAACGTTCGTCGCCGACAAGGATCGCGACGCAGCCGAGTGGAACACCGCCGCGCAGGGCCCGACCAAACGCGGTTACGCCAATGCGTTGGTGCAAAAACTGCGCGCGGAATACGGCAAAGGCGGCTTCCTGCATTTTGGCCAGGGCAAGTGGTATCCCGGCGAGCAATTGCCGCGCTGGGCGCTGTCGATTTTCTGGCGCAAAGACGGTCAACCCATCTGGCACAACCCGGAGCGCTTCACCGACGAGCGCAAGCCCACCCAATACACGAGCGTTGACGCGCATCGATTCATCAAGACGCTGACCAAAAAGCTCGGTCTCGCTGACAACACGATCACGCCGGGTTACGAAGACAGTTGGTATTACCTGTGGCGCGAGCATCGTCTGCCGGTCAACGTTGACCCGTTCGACGCCCGCCTCGGCGACGAGATGGAGCGTGATCGGTTGCGCAAGGTCTTCGATCAGGGCTTGACCCACGTGGTCGGTTACGTGCTGCCGCTCGCGCCGATTGAAGGCGTCGCGCTAATCGGCCCACGTTGGAAAACCGGCCCGTGGTTCTTCCGCGACGAGCGCATGTATTTGATCCCCGGCGACTCCGCGATGGGTTATCGACTGCCACTCGACTCGTTGCCGTGGGCCAAAGAAGCCGACGTGCCGCAAGTGTTCGACCGCGATCCGTTCGACCCGCGCGGAGACTTGCCTGCGTCGCGGACGTTTGCGGAGCGGTATGGGATGTCGCCTTCGGCGACGAGTACCACGACGGTTGCGATGCAGCCTCGGCCCCCTTCTCCTCAAGAGAAAGAGGGCGGGGAGAGAGGCGGAGCGCGCGCTGACAAGGTTCGTCCACCCGCGCTCCCCCTCTCCCCGAACCCCTCCCCCTCCGGGAAGGAGGGGAGCAAGGCAGCACTCCCCGCCAGGGCGTACGTCCCCGCTGCGGCCACACTGATGCCTGCTCGGTTCGAGTCCGCCCCGTGGCTCACGCGCACCGCGTTGTGCGTTGAGGTTCGCGAGGGCAATCTCTACCTCTTCATGCCGCCAGTGGCAGCGCTTGAGGACTACCTTGAGCTGCTCGCGGCGATTGAGGCAACCGCTGAATCGTGTGACATGAACCTCGTGCTCGAGGGCTATCCGCCCCCGCGTGATCCGCGCTTGACGATGTTGCAAGTGACGCCTGACCCCGGCGTGATCGAGGTGAATATTCACCCCGCGCACAACTGGAACGATCTGGTTGAGCACACCGAGTTCCTCTATCAAGCCGCGTTTGAAGAGCATCTTTGCGCCGAGAAATTTGCACTCGATGGTCGACACACCGGCACCGGCGGAGGTAATCACTTTGTGATGGGCGGTGCCACGCCTGCCGATTCGCCGTTCCTGCGCAAGCCGGAATTGCTGGCGAGCCTGGTCGCTTATTGGCACAACCATCCGAGCCTGTCGTATCTATTCAGTGGCCTGTTCATTGGGCCAACGAGTCAAGCGCCTCGCATCGATGAGGCGCGCAACGATCAATTGTTCGAGCTAGAAATTGCCATCGAGCAGATCGAAAAAAATCGTCACGTTTACGGTGAGAGCATGCCGCCGTGGATCGTAGATCGCACCCTGCGCAATATCCTGGTCGACGTCACTGGCAACACCCATCGCAGCGAATTTTGCATCGACAAACTCTACTCGCCGGATGGCGCGACCGGTCGCCTCGGGTTGCTGGAACTGCGCGCCTTCGAGATG
>JANXNO010000160.1 GCA_025354075.1 Burkholderiales bacterium
CACTCGGCGCAACACTAGCCGCATATCCCGTGCCCGAAACGACACTTCTGGGTAAGGGGACGTGTCTCGCACTCACGACGCTCCTCCTCTCCGAGGCTCTGTCGTCTCGAAACTCTTCGCCTCTTGGATTGCCCATCACGCGAATCGTAGTTGTGCTTGTACTCGTGCTCGTGCGACTCGGTGGCGAGGCGGTGATATACTGGATTGCTGAGCCTTCTGTCTTGACACGCGAGGATCTCGCTGGCTTGACGGTCGATTCTGTCCTGTGACTTCCGCTCCGAGCACTAACGTAACTCGCTGCTTGCTCCCTCTCCCTCTCTCGTCCACTCGCTCTGCTTTCTGCCTTCGAGTGCCCGTAGTGGCTACTCTTCTGACTACTCCGATGCGATCCACTCCCCGGGCTTCTCGCTCTCGGGGGTAGATATGCGGCGCTCTCGCTTTTAGCGAACGGCGCATCGGGTTCCTTCAACGCATCGAGCGCGGCGTGCGGTAACGGCGTGGCTTTGCTGCGCACGTAGAGCGGCGCAGGCAACACCTCATCGAGCCACGCGTCCACCGCCGCACGAAAGCTTGACACCATGATCACCATGCTCACTGTCAACGCAAAGCTCACGATGAGCCCGCTCGCGGCAACCTGCGCCATGAGCGGTGCCTGCGCTACGTTCTGCACAGCGATACGTTGCGCGGGTGGCAGGTTGTAGCGCGAGAGGTGGCTGAACAGCGCATGCGTTGCCAGGGGTGCCGCCACGATGCCAATGACCAGCACCACCGCAATCGCCGCATAGCCCGCAATCGGGAGCCCAGCTATTGCGGGTGCGTACGACAACACAATGGCGACGCCCCACAGCGCGACGAGCAACACGCCACGCTGACGGTGCGCTTGTGGTGGCCGATGTGCGAATCCCGTCTTGAGCGCAGCTGCAAGCGGCTGCGTGCGGTTGAGCCATGCGGGATACGCCGCGCCCACGAGGCTTGCCGCACAGCCCAGCGCGAAGAAAATTAGCATCGATAACGGCGTGGCCACAATCGTTGGCGCGCTGCCAGAAAAATAGCCTCCCCCCAAATCACCGCCGAGCAATCGCGTGAACGCAAACGCGAGCGCGTAGCCCAGCGCCAAACCCAACGCGGAGCCGGGAATACCAATCGCGATTGCCTCGAATAACACCTGCGCCATGCGTTGCGTCGGCGTAAGACCAAGCACCCCGAGCAACGCAAACTGCGTTGACCGTTGCGCCACGGCGGTTAACTGCGTAGCGAACACGAGGAATCCGCCAGTCAGCAAAGCCACCAGTGCCAGCACATTCAAATTGACGCGATAAGCCCGCGACAAATTGGAAACGCGCGCGCCTTCGTCGGCCGCGCCTTTGATCATCAAACTCGAAGGCAATGTCGCAGAAATTGATTGTCTCCACGCGTCAAGATCGGTGTTCGCAGCGAGTCGAATCCTCGCTTCGGACACGGCATCCAAGGGGCCAAATCGCGCCTGCACCCACGCAATATCCGCCACCGCAATCAGGTCGTCTGGACGCGTCGCAGGCAGATCACCTGCAACGCGCGTGCGCCACGTTGCGTCGCCGCGCGTGATCGTGACCTCGTCACCTGCTTTACGCTTCAAGCGCGTCGCCAACGCACGCGACAAATACACGCCGTCTTCAAACATCGTGCCGGCCACCTCGGCACTTTGACGCGGCAGTACATCAGGCATCACCGCCGGTGCGGTAAGCACGTCAAGGCCGATCAATCGGATTGTTGCGGATTCATTGTCAATTCGAACGCGCACTTCGATCACCGGCGCGACGAGTAACACTGCCGGGTCGCGCGCCACCTGATTGATGATCGTCAAAGGCACGCTCGCAGCGCTGTCACGCGGCGCGATTACCGCATCGGGTTCGCCCTGCACGCTTTTCATCGCGCGCGCAAAATCATTGAGCGCCGCCGTGTTGATCAAATCAATCGCGAAGCCCAGCGCTACGCCCAACGCGATGGCCAACATCGACAACAGCGTCGCCGTGAAGCGCGTCTGAAACTGCGCCTTTATGAGCCACAGAGCGAGCGTCATTGCGCCGACCGAGCCGCTCTTACAGTGAGACAAGCTTGCAACATCACGCTGCCAAGCCATCCGGTGTCAGCGTCAACGTGTGGTCGCAGCGCGCCGCGACCTGCGCCGAATGGGTCACGATCAGCGCCGCTGTGTTTTGCTCGCGGCAGCGTTCCAGTAGCAGCGACAACACCTCGTTCGCCGTTCGTGGGTCAAGATTGCCGGTGGGTTCGTCCGCCAAAATCAGTTGCGGTCGATGCACCAACGCACGCGCAATCGCAACACGTTGCAACTCACCGCCGGACAGCGAAGCAGGCCAACGTGCACCGAAATCGGCAAGCCCCACGCGATCCAGCAAAGTGCCAATACGCCCCGCATGTTCGGCCACCGGCACTCGCGTCAACAACAACGGCACCGCAATATTTTGCGCAACGGTCAACGTGGGCAACACGTGAAACGCCTGAAACACAAAACCGACGCTCGCCGCCCGAAGTCGCGCTCGCTCGGCCTCTGCGAGCGACATCATGTTTTGTGAATCAATCTGCACGCTGCCCGCCTCAGCCGTCTCAAGCCCTGCGATACAGTTCAGCAAGGTGCTTTTACCAACGCCAGACTCGCCCACCAGTGCAACAATTTGCCCTGCTAAAACGGAAAAGTTGAGATCCCGAAAAATTGGACGCAGCGCATTAGGGTGGCGCTTGGTTAAACCTGAAACAAGGAGCATCGCTTGATTCTACGAAGTGAGCGCTGCGATTCCCTTCACACCCATGCATCGCACGTCGGCGCGTCGTTATGTGCCTAACTTCTCCGACGCACACGCGCGTCGCTCGGCGCTGCGTAACTCTGGGTTGGTTGTCTATCAGCTATCAGCGAAAAGGTTTATTCAATAAGGGCTTACGCTTGTTTTTAGCTATTGTTGACTTATGAGGAGAATACTATCTATGCCCATATCCGATATGGCTTACAGCAAAAAGCTGTAGAGAACTGTCAGGCTAACGAGAAATGCAGCCACGTCGCCTCTTCACTATCGCAGCCTGCACTCCGACCGCGAAGGAACGCCCCAGTGCGGATGCACAGAACGCGTCTTATCTGCGCTGACCGCCAATGAGTCCCGCTAATGCAATCACCAACGCGGTCGCCGCAGCACCGGCACCCGCCGCGATGGCAACCGAGCGCATGGGGTGGGCCGCAATGTAGTGCTCGCAAGCGACGCTTAACGCCGACACGGTCAGGCCGCGCTCTTCAATCAGCTCATTAATTTCCTGCGGGCGCGCCGCGTTGTCACCGGGCGGGTTCGCGGCAGTGCCGTAATTCGGATACTCGTCAAGCGGGTCTGTGGCGCCGCGGACAGTTCGGGCCAGATCGTCGGGACCGGTGATTTCTTTGGGGGCTGTCATAGCGGTGGCTCCAATAGTTGATAGGAATGAGTACGGAAAGACTGCTGTAAGTGGTCCAATGTAGACGCGCAGCGGTGCAGGTGACAGGAGCGCAATTCTCGTTATGACGTGGGACTATCCCTACGCGTTTTATGGACCAGCACCGTCGCATCTGGGTTCCTGCGTTGCAGATGAGGTTGTGTTGATATCGACCGTCGACGACCGGCGCGTTGGTGGATGACAATCATTGACCGTCGCGGCGTAGTCCTACTTCGCCACGCGGAATCTGCTGATCGCGTTGCAGCGCTGCGCGCAATGAAATACGCCAGTAGGGCCGCAAGTCGTGGCCCTGTTCGCAGGAGCCTTTCCATGGAACCGAATATCCACCAGCCGGATAGTCTTGACGTATCGAAGGCGTCGGGAGAAGTTGCCGGCGCCATCCTTACCGGCAATGGAGTAAGCGATATCGCTGCAGAG
>JANXNO010000185.1 GCA_025354075.1 Burkholderiales bacterium
CTCCTACACAGTCGCCTCGCTCGCTTCAACGTATTGCGCATCTTCGCCTTTGCCTATCCCCACGCCCCCGTACAAACCCTAGCCCAAGCCTTCGCGACCGCAGGCTTGCCCACCGCCGTAACCCTAGCCGCGCCGATCAACCAATCCTTCCCCGACTGGCAAGCAGCCAGCCCCGTCCCGCAAAGCCAATTCGACGCCCTGCTCGCTAGTTTCGACTTCCTGATCGTGCGCGGCGAGGACTCGTTCGTGCGCGCGCAATGGGCGGCGAAGCCGTTCCTTTGGCACATTTATCCAACGGACGACGGCGCGCATTTGATCAAGCTCGACGCCTGGCTTGATCTCTATTGCGTCGGGCTGGACGCCAATGTCAGCGCGGCTTACCGGGCAGCGAGTCGCGGTTTCAATGCAGCGAAAAGCGATGGTGCGCAGAGCACACCCTATGAATTGCTGGCGCAAAACCTCGACGCCCTCGCCGCTCACGCGGTGCGGTGGCGCGACACGTTGATGCAGCAAACCGACCTCGCCACACGGTTGCTGAAATTTGTCGCCGCACACAAAGCCAATAATCTCGGCTAAAATCGAAGGCTTTGCTGAAAAACCCAGCGCCCCAGCCAGCTTTTGACGTTGTCGCCCTGACCTAAAGTCGGCGACACATCCGGCGCCCAACACCTCAAATAATTATGAAACTCTCATCAGAACTCCGGCCCGGCAACGTGATCATGATCAACGATGTCCCGATGGTGGTGCAAAAAGCCGAGATGAACAAATCCGGTCGCAACGCGGCGGTGGTCAAGCTCAAGCTCAAAAACCTGCTCTCCAATGGCGGCACAGAATCTGTCTACAAGGCCGACGAAAAATTCGATGTAGTCATGCTCGAAAAGAAGGAAGTGACGTACAGCTACTTCAACGACCCGATGTACGCATTCATGGACAGCGAGTACAACCAGTACGACATCGAAAAAGACAGCATGGGCGACGCGCTCAAGTACCTCGAAGATGCCATGCCTTGCGAAGTCACGTTCTACGAAGGCCGCGCCATCGGCCTTGAAATCCCGACCACCCTGGTACGCGAGGTTGAATACACCGAACCTGCGGTTCGCGGTGATACGTCGGGCAAAGTGATGAAGCCAGCGCGCCTAAAAGGCACCGGATTCGAAATCCCGGTTCCAGCATTCGTCAACACCGGCGACGTGATCGAAATCGACACCCGCACCGACGAGTTCAAGAAGCGCGTTTAATCCCGGTCAAATGGGAATGAAATAGCGGCTCCTTCGGGAGCCGTTTTTCATGGCTGGGGAGATAATGCAGCAAGGAGAAAATCTGTGTCTGTTGCTTACCTCACCCACCCCTACTCGACCAAACATGAAATGGGGTCGCATCATCCCGAATGCCCTGATCGGGTGCGCGTGATTGACGACCATTTGCGCTCGCACGGTCTGCTCGACTTCATGCGTGAGGTGACAGCCACTGCTGCGACGCCAGAGATGATTCTGCGGGCTCATACGTCCGAACTTTTGACGCAGCTTGAGGTGACGTCGCCACTGCAGGGATATGCCGGGATCGACGGAGACACCACGATGAATGTGTATTCGCTTGACGCCGCGCTGCATGCGGCCGGTGCAGCCGTGCGCGCCGTGGATCTCGTGTGTGGCGGTGAAATGCAGCGCGCGTTTTGCAACGTGCGCCCACCCGGTCACCACGCGGAGCGCAATCGTGCGATGGGTTTCTGCTTTTTGAACAGCGCTGCGATTGCGGTACTACATGCGCTGGAAGCGTACGGCCTTGAACGGGTAGCGCTGGTCGATTTTGACGTACATCACGGTAACGGCTCGGAGGACATTCTTGCGAGCGAGTGTGACGCCGGTCGCGTGCTCATGGTGTCCACGTTTCAACACCACTTGTATCCCGGCACGGGCGACGTTCCGATGGCCGACAACATGGTACGTGCCGCTGAAGGCGTATTCAAAGGGCGACGCCATGCGCGCCGCCGTGACCGATTTATGGCTACCGGCCCTTGACACTTTTCGGCCCGAGCTGATTGTGATTTCGGCAGGCTTTGACGCGCACCGCGATGACGATCTTGCGTCGCTCGGATGGGTTGAGGCCGATTATCGTTGGGTCACGCAGCAACTGGTCGCCGTCGCCGACAAGCACTCGCGCGGACGTATCGTGTCAACGCTTGAAGGCGGTTACTCGCTCGGCGCTCTGGCGCGCAGTGTGGGCGAGCACGTGAAAGTGCTGATCGGCGCGGATTAGGCGCAACGCATAAACAACCTCGCGCCAAATCAGTTCGCCAGTTAGCATTGCGCCATGCAAGGCCACCACACGCATCACCATCCGACCGCAGATGCCAAGGCACATTCGCATGATGACGATCATGTTCACGGCCACGACCACAAGCACGAACAGAAAGGCCACGGTCACTCCCACGGCCCGATGAACTACGACCGGGTGTTCGCCATTGGGATCGCGTTAAACGTCAGCTACGCACTGATCGAGGTCGTCGCAGGTTTCTGGCTTAATTCTTTGTCACTGGTGGCGGATGCGGGACACAATTTGTCAGACGTGTTGGGCCTGTTACTGGCATGGGCCGCGGTGTGGTTATCTCGTCGTAAACCGTCGGCGCGGCATTCGTATGGCTTGGGCCGCAGCTCTATCCTCGCCGCATTGGCTAATGCCATGCTGCTCCTGATTGCCATCGTAGTGATCGTGTGGGAATCAGCTTTACGCTTTTCGCATCCGGAGCCCATTGCAACCGGGCCGGTCGTGTGGATTGCGACCGTAGGCATTGCGGTGAATGCCTTTACCGCCTGGCTCTTCATGCGGGGCAGCAAGACCGACCTGAATGTGCGCGGAGCCTATCTGCACATGGTGGCCGATGCGGCCGTGTCTGCCGGCGTAGTGGTGAGCGCGCTGATCATGGCCGTAACCGGCTGGTTGTGGCTCGACCCTGTGACGAGCCTCGTCATCGCCGCAGTGATCGCGTGGAGCTCGTGGCATTTGTTGATGGATTCGCTGCATCTTTCGCTCGACGCGGTACCACCACACATCAATGCCGACAACGTCGGACGCTATCTCGCCAGCGAACCGTGCGTGAAGGAGCTGCACGATCTTCACATCTGGGCGTTGTCGACCGAAGCTGTGGCGTTAACTGCGCACGTGGTGTGCCCTGCGGGGCATCCTGGCGATCTATGGCTGACGCGCGTATGCGACGAATTGCACGAAAAGCACGGTATTGATCACGCGACGATTCAAGTGGAAACCGGCGACGCAGTTCATGCCCACGACACCGCGCGATGCGGCACTCAAGTCAAACTATGAAGCGGGCCGATTGAGCCGCGCCATTAGCGTCGCACCAAACACCGCAACAGCCAGTCCAATCATCACCACGAAAGCGCCGATGATTTGCGTGATCGTCAACAATTCGCCAAATACGAGTGCAGTCGCGGACATTCCAGCCACGGGCACCCAAAGAGCGAACGGCGAAACCGCGGACGCCGGATAGCGCGTGAGCAGGTTTGACCACAAACCGTAGCCAAAC
>JANXNO010000201.1 GCA_025354075.1 Burkholderiales bacterium
TACGTTCCGGTTGCTGCGCGCCGTGCGCCTTGCATTTCATCCCGAAAAATGAATTTCTAGAAGTGCCCATGAGAAAGATGTCCTTGGATCGCAAGACGCGGGAAAATAAGGGAACGTGCGATTTTCTACGAGCGGCGCGATTTGCGCAGCTTTTCTATAAACCCAATACGGCGTCCCCTATGACCTCTACCGATACCTTTCGTCAGGACTTTCTCCGCTTTGCACTCGAATGCGATGTGCTGCGTTTCGGCGAGTTCACAACCAAGTCAGGGCGCCTGTCGCCGTACTTTTTTAACAGCGGTTTGTTCAACACGGGTGACTCGCTACTGAAGCTCGGCCGCTATTACGCCGAGGCGGCACTGGCCTCCAAAGTTCCGTTCGACATGATCTTTGGCCCGGCGTACAAAGGCATCCCGCTGGTGTCAGCGCTTGCTATCGGACTTGCCGAAAAAGGTCACAATTTGCCGTATTCCTTCAACCGCAAAGAGGCTAAAGACCACGGCGAAGGCGGCGTGATTGTGGGCGCGCCGCTGGCGGGGCGGGTGCTGATTGTCGACGACGTCATTACCGACGGGGCCGCAAAACGGGAGGCGATAGAGCTGGTGCGCGCACACGGGGCGCAGCCAGCTGGGGTTTTGATCATGCTCGACCGCATGGAACGCGGCACTGGCACGCTCTCTGCTGTACAGGAGCTGACAGCGCAGTTTGGCATCCCCGTGATCGCCATTGCCGCGCTGCCTGATGTGCTTGCGCTGGTTAGCGCCAACAACGCGCTGACTGAGTTCAGGGGCAAGATAGAGGTGTATCGAGGGAAATATGGGGTGGTCGAGTAGTCCTCCGAAGTTGCAGTCAATGCAACACCAAAAACAGAACGCGGAGCGACGGTTGAAGTGGCTGGTGGTGACCTGTGCGCTGTATGCAGCGCTAGCGGGTGTAACCGCCAGCCACGCTCAACTTTACAAGTGGGTCGACGAGAACGGCAAGACCCAGTACACCGACACCATTCCCCCCGGCAGTACCGACCGCGCGCGCAAGGAATTGCGCTCTGATGGCACGGTCAAGCAAAGCACCGAACGTGCTGCAACTGCCGAGGAGAAGCGCCTCGCCGCGCTCAAAGCCGTTGAAGACGCGAAAATCAGACTCGCGCAGGACGAACGGGAGCGCAAGGACAAGGCGCTGCTCAGTACCTACGTCAACCTGGTTGACTTTGACCGGGTGCGTGACCGCGCGCTGGGCAATGTGGCTGCAGACATTCGCATGCTCGAACAGCGCGAAATTGTCATCAACAAAATCATCGCGAGCAATGGCTCCTATGTGCCGCCTGTGGTTGCGCCGGCCCCAGCGTCGACGCCTGCCGCACCTCCGGTCGCGGGCAAGCCGGCAGCACCTGCCAAGGCGCCGCCGGTGAAAACTGCCAACACCTTGCTGCTCGAAGCGAAATCCGAGCTGCCGCGCGCGAGGGAAGCCATCCTCGGCAAGAAGCGTGACCTGGAGGATTTGACGGCCTTGTATGCGAGTGATCGCATTCGCCTGTCGCGATTGATCGACGCCGAAAACGCAAAGATGAACGCCGACAAAATACCAGCCGTTGAGCTGAAAGCAACGTCGGCTCAAGCGGTTTTACCGGCAAAAAAGAAGTAACAGCTTTTCGCTGGGTTTACCGTTCATTCTGGGCTTAGTGGCGTATAGCGGCATAAATCAACTTTTGGCTAAATGATGATCCATGCCCTTATTGAATGGGCCTTTCAGCGAAATGTTGATCCGTGAATCGTCACCCCGCTATCCTCCGCAATCATGAAGATTGCATTCCACCTCGACCCGCTCGCGAAGCTCAAGGCTTACAAAGATTCCACCGTTGCCATGATGCGCGCCGCGCAGGCTCGCGGCCACTCGATGTTCGCAATTGAGCCGGGCAATGTGTTCAGCCGCAACGGCAGCGTGCAGGCCAACGTCGTACCGCTGACCGTCAACGCCGACGATCACCACTGGTATGAAACGCAGCCAACAACGCTCATGCCGCTGAACGCCTTCGATGCCGTCATCGAGCGCAAAGACCCGCCGTTTGACATGGAATACGTCTATCACACGTATCTGTTCGAACGCGCCATGGATCAGGGCGCACGCGTGTTCAACCGGCCCGGCGCAGTTCGCGACAACAACGAAAAAATGGCGATCCTGAAACACCCTGACATGATCGCGCCGACGGTGGTCACCCGCTCTGCGACCGTGTTGCGCGAGTTTGTTGATGAGCACAAAGACGCCATTTTCAAACCGCTTGACGGCATGGGCGGCAGCGGCATCTTTCGCGTGCGCGAGAAGGACGCGAACTTGAACGTCATCATCGAAACGCTCACGTTGCTCGGCACGCAAAGCATCATGGCGCAGCGCTATCTGCCCGCCATTGTCGACGGTGACAAACGCATTTTGTTGATTGCTGGTGAGGTCGTGCCGTACGCGCTCGCTCGCATCCCGATGATCGGCGAAACCCGCGGCAACATGGCCGCCGGTGGTCGCCCGGAAGCGCGCCCGATGACCGAATCTGACAAGGCCATCGCCGAGACAATGGCCAAACGCCTCTGGGCCGAAGGATTGTTTCTCGTGGGCCTTGACGTGATCGGCGACAAGGTCACCGAAATCAACGTCACCAGCCCTACGGGCTTCGTCGAGATTGCCGCGCAGACCGGTTTTGATGTCGCCGATTTGTTTATTCGCAAACTCGAAACCGCCATCAAACTCTAAAGTGGTGCAGTTTTTTGCAGCGCAGCAATTTCCCTGATACCATCGTCGCTCGTCATAAATCTGCCACATTAGAGGGCAAGACGAAAGACTGCGGCGAGGGCCGCACAGGCGAGGACAGCGGCTAGAGCGACGCGAAGGCGAGGGATTGAGCCATGATCGGCATTCTCATAATTGCACACGGCAATCTGGGTGACTCACTGATTCAGTGCATGACGCATCTTTTGGGCAAAAAGCCCGATGGCATCACATCACTGCAAGTCACGGGCACCGATGATGCACGAAGCTTGCTGCCCACTGCGCAGCGGCTGGTGGCGGCCGTGGACGAAGGTGAAGGCGTGCTGGTCATCACCGACATTTTTGGCTCTACCCCATCAAATCTGGCCTGCAAACTGCTCATCCCCGGACGCGTTGAGGGCGTGGCAGGTGCGAATGTGCCCATGTTGGTGCGTGCCGTCACCTACCGCTCGCGCGGCATGGAAACGATGCTTAAACGCGTCGTCTCGGGCGGCTGCGAAGGCGTGTTTCACATCGAAGCCGACCCCATCCTTGGCCCCCGCGTCGCACATTCCGCCGCGAACGAAGGCACCCCGGTTATGAACCGGCATTGAACGTATTGTCAGCCGTCACTGCTCAAGCAAGCTTGCGGGATCGCTCAAGCAAGCTTGCGACACTGATATAACTCGGTAATGCAAAAACGCGACATCGAAATCGTCAACAAACTCGGCCTGCACGCCAGAGCGTCAGCGAAACTCACCCAGCTCGCCACCAGCTTCAAATGCGAAGTGAACCTGGAACGGAACGGTCGTCGCGTCAATGCCAAAAGCATCATGGGCGTCATGATGCTGGCCGCCGGTAAAGGCGTGATCATTCAAATTGAAACAGATGGGGAAGACGAGACCGCCGCGATGGACGGGTTGGTCGCGCTGATCGTAGACAAGTTCGGCGAAGGGGAGTAACTGGCCTCCAGCGGGACCGGTAACGCCGGTTCTGCGTTTGTTTTGCCCCCTCTCCCTCAAGCGGGAGAGGGGGCATACCGAAATCCAATCGCCTCTCCTCTTGCTACCATAGAGTAGTGAACCTGCCCACCGAACCTTTTTTCAAAATCTCTTTTGTCCTGCATGGGGTTGCTGCCGCTCCGGGCATTGCGATTGCCCGTGCGCAGCTGGTGTCACATGCCACGCTGGAGGTGGCGCACTATGACATTGCGCCTGAACAGGTCGATGACGAGTTGGCGCGCTTTGATACGGCGCTGGCTACGGTGCGTGCCGAGTTTGAGGCGTTGCATGAGCGGATGAAAGGAGACGATGCGCCGGCTGAATTCGGGGCGTTTCTTGATGTTCACTGGATGATTCTGACCGACACGCAGATCGCCAAAGAACCTAAGCGCCTGATCGCGGAGCAGCATTGCAATGCCGAGTGGGCGGTGACGCAGCAGATGAAGACGCTGGTCGAGCAGTTTGAGCAGTTTGAAGACCCGTACCTGCGTGAGCGTTCACATGACGTGGTGCAGGTGGTGGAGCGTATCGTCAAAGCGCTCATGGGCAGGCCGAGCGAGCTGCCGGTGATCAATCCATTGCATGCGACCGCGCTGATTGCACATGACTTGTCCCCCGCCGATGCGATTCATTTCAAGGAATCGGCGTTCGCGGCATTCGTGACGGATGTAGGCGGTGCGACCTCACACACCGCTATCGTTGCCCGTTCGCTAGGTATTCCTGCGGTCGTCGCGCTACACAACGCACGCTCGCTGATTCGCGAGGCCGAATCGTTGATCGTCGACGGCGACAACGGCCTGGTGATCGTCAATCCGGATCAGCATGTGCTCGCCGAATATGAGCTGAAGCAAAGCGGTCAGCGGCTGGAGCGCAAGAAGCTCACGCGGCTGGTCGCGACGCGCGCAGTGACGCTCGACGGCACGTCGATTGATCTGCATGCCAACATCGAATTGCCGAGTGACGCCAAAGCCTGCATCGAAAATGGCGCGGACGGCGTGGGACTGTTCCGCTCCGAATTTCTATTCCTGCACCGTGACGACTTGCCGACTGAGGACGAACAGTTTGAGTCTTATCGCGCTGTTGTCACCGGCCTTCAAGGGCGTCCGGTAACCATCCGCACCTTTGATCTGGGTGCGGATAAACGGATGCCCGGTCTGGGTGATAGGCCTAGCGACAATCCGGCGCTGGGCCTGCGCGCGATTCGGTTGTGTCTGGCCGAACCGAAACTGTTCATGACGCAACTGCGGGCGATTTTGCGAGCAAGCGCGTTCGGCCGATTGCGCATCCTGATTCCAATGATTTCAAACGCGCACGAAGTGACGCAGACGTTGGGATTTATTGCCCGCGCCAAGGCAGAACTGGTGCGTGATGGCATTGCCTTTGATAACGATGTGCCGGTCGGCGGCATGGTGGAAATTCCCGCCGCTGTGCTGTCCCTCGGCTATTTCGCGGAACACCTCGACTTTTTGTCCATTGGCACCAACGATCTCATTCAATACACGCTGGCCATCGACCGCACCGACGACGCGGTGGCGCACTTGTACGATCCGCTGCATCCGGCGGTGTTGAAGCTGGTGGCACAGGCGATTCGCAGTGCAAACAAGGCGAATACGCCGATTGCGGTGTGTGGCGAAATGGCGGGTGAGCTGCGTTTGACGCGGCTATTGCTCGGCTTTGGACTGCGCAATTTTTCGATGCATCCCGCGCAGTTGTTGACCATCAAGCAGCGGGTGCTGACGTCGAGCATCGCCGATTGCGAACTGGTTGCGAACCGCATCCTGCGGACAGACGATCCAGAAAAAATAATTAGCGCGCTCGCAAAATTAAACGCGCTCTAGACGATTTGGCTAGGAATCGGCTATGATTGGGCATCGCCGATTTGAGGTTACAGCTTGCGGGCGAGGCAAGACGAGTGTTCATACATGTGAGTGCTAGTCTTCCGAAACGGCTAAAGCGAGAGAGTGATCTCTCGGTCACTTCATTGGTATTTTGACTCCTCTATTAGTCGACTGACACCAAGCCCGCAAGCCATATCCGTATTTGGCTTCCGGGCTTTTTTGTTGACTATGTTTCCTGCTTTCGATTCTGTTGGCTTCGTTTCGCCGCAAAAAATTGCGTTTGAACAGCCGATGGCCTTTGCCTCCGGCGCAACGCTTCCCCGCTACGACCTGACGGTCGAAACCTACGGCGAACTGAACGCGGCGCGCACCAATGCCGTTCTGGTGTGCCACGCGTTATCAGGTCACCACCACGTTGCTGGTTTTTACAAAGACGCGCCCGATCCTGCAAAAAGCGAGGGGTGGTGGGATAACCTGATCGGGCCAGGTCGCCCGCTGGACACGCGTAAATTTTTCGTGATCGGCGTGAACAATTTAGGCGGTTGCCATGGCTCCACTGGGCCGAGCACTGTCAATCCTGTGACTAACCAACGTTATGGCAGCGATTTTCCGATGGTGACGGTGACTGATTGGGTGCGCGCGCAGGCGCGGCTGGCCGATCATTTCGGCATCGAATCGTTCGCTGCAATTTTGGGCGGCTCGCTCGGCGGCATGCAGGCGATGCAGTGGTCGATTGATTTTCCGGAGCGAGTGAGGAATGTGCTGGCGATTGCCGCTGCACCGAAGCTATCGGCAGAAAATATCGGTTTCAACGAGGTGGCGCGGCAGGCGATTCGCACCGATCCTGATTTTCATGATGGGCACTTTTATCAGTACGATGTAGTGCCGAAACGTGGCTTGCGGCTGTCGCGCATGCTCGGGCATTTGACGTATTTGTCGGATGATTTGATGGGTGAAAAATTCGGTCGATCACTCAAAGGCGAGGACTATCAATTCGGCTTTGAGGCCGAGTTTGAGGTGGAGAAATATCTGCGCTATCAGGGCGACAAATTCGCCGGATACTTCGATGCGAACACTTATCTTCTGATGACGCGTGCGCTCGATTATTTCGATCCAGCGCAGGCGTTCAACGGCGATCTTGCGGCGGCGTTCGCCAGGAGCACAGCTAAATATTTCATCGCTGCGTTCACCAGCGACTGGCGCTTTTCACCCGCGCGCTCGAAAGAAATTGTCAGCGCTTTGCTGGCCAACAAACACGACGTAAGCTTCGCCGAAATTGAGTCGGTGGAGGGCCACGATTCGTTTCTTATGCCTATCCCGCAATATCACGCACTGCTGCGCGCAACCTTCGACGGGATCAAAGTATGAGCGCCTACGTTCGCCCAGATTTTGACGTGGTCACGGCATGGGTGCCGCAAGGCGCGTCTGTGCTTGATCTCGGCTGTGGTGACGGTGAATTGCTGGCGCGATTGCAACGCGAGCGCGGCATCAAGGGCTATGGCGTGGAGATTGACGACGCGGGCGTTCTGAAGTGTCTTGGGCGCGGACTCAACGTGTTGCAAGCCAACATTGAAGGGGGCCTGAATTTGTTCGATGACGGCGCGTTTGACGTGGTGATTTTGTCGCAGACCTTGCAGGCGACGCGACACACCGAGGCGCTGGTGCGCGAGGTGCTGCGCGTGGGCAAAAGTGCCATCGTGACGCTGCCGAATTTCGGTCATTGGTCAGTCCGCTGGCAGCTTGGCGTCGGCGGTCGCATGCCGGTATCGAAGCGCTTGCCATATCAGTGGTACGACACGCCAAACGTCCACTTTTCAACCATCAAGGACTTTGATGTTTTTTGCGTGGAGAAGGGGATCGCGGTCGAGCGGCGCGCGGCGCTAGCGGGTGGTCACGAAGTAACGTTTTTGCCGAACGTTCGTGGCGAGACGGCGGTGTTTCAGATACGGGGTTCGGCGACCAGCAAATCGGCGGACTGAACAAGTCTTGTGGAGTGGCGCATGTGGCAAACCGCCTGCCCACCAAACGTTGGCGCACGAACCATTCTCTTTCGCAACGTGATGGTGGGCATGGGGTGCCCACCCTACGCACGGCCTGCGCGCGAACCGCGACAAAGGCGGTTTATTTCACCGTAATCGTGATCCGCTCGCTCATCACCACGGGGTGATGCGGGATGTGGTTCTGGTCGCCCATCAGCAGTTGCAGCGTGTGTTGCCCGGGCTTCATCTCTAACGTAACTTCGGTTTGACCGAGGCCAAAATGGCGGTGCTGATCGCTGGTTGGAATCGGCGCATTGACATCCAGCTCAGCCACGTCAACCAGCAGATGATGATGCCCCGTGCCGGCCTTTTCGATGCCGGCAGGCGCTACGCCCATGCCGCGCAGCCCGAACTGGATCAGCACCGGAGAGCTGACCGTTTCGCCGCTCTTCAGATTAACAAAGTACAACGACGAGCCCGGTGTTGCCGTGACCTTCACGTAGCCCGCTGCCAGCGTCGGCGTACTGACATTCACCTTCATCGGCGCGGTCGGCGCGACGCTCATGACCGGTGCCTGATTATTGGCGCATCCGGCCAAACCGACCACTGCTGCGACCGCAACGGCCGCACAACTCATCAACGAAGATTTCATTTTTTGGACTCCTAAGGAGCGAGTAGCGTAGCAGGTCAAACCAGCCGGAGCAAGGCGCGTCGAGCACTGCTTACCCGGTGCCTCGACAGCAGAAAATTTGTCCAACCGTGCCCGTCAATCCTGAGTTTATTTGTCGCGCAACGTTTAGCATTGCGCATCGCAAAAACGGCCATTCGCAGTGCAACGCGACACTCGCCGCTCAAAAAGGAGACTCTCTCGTGACCCGAAACTTCACCCTCGCCAGCGCCGTCGCTGCCACGTTTTTCATCGCTGGCTGTCAGAGCATGCTCGATGAAAAGAAGCCCGTCGTCGCCATCGCTGAGATGAGACCCACGACGGCAGCAGCAGCATCGGGACTCACGCCAAGCGGGCTCGTCACGTTCACGCAGGTCGGCACCAATCGCGTGCTGGTGAAGGCGGTGATCAGTGGGCTCAAGCCGCATGCAGAACACGGCTTCCACGTGCACGCCGTGCCCGACTGCTCAGGCGACGGCATGAAGACGGGTGGCCATTTCAACCCCGACGGCCATCCGCACAATGATCCGTCGCACATCCTGCGTCACGCCGGGGCGATGTTCAACATCAAGGCCGACGAAAACGGCGTGGGTACCACGCGGCAAGAGGTGGACACGATCACACTGACGCCGGGGCGCTACAGCATCATCGGCATGCCGCTGATCACCCATCGCGACCCGGATGATTACGTGTCGCAGCCACTCGGCAACGCGGGGCCGCGAGTTAGCTGCGGCGTGATCAAACTTGAAACGGTCACTGTTGCGAAGTAATCAGCTTTGAGCTAAACGCGAGGCGCTACGGGGGCTTAACGTAATAAAAGCCATAAGTCGACTTATGGCTTTTATTTGCTTTAAGCGCACGTTGAATGGGGCTTTTGTAGAAAAGCTGTAGCGATAGCGTGGGCAACTTGTTACCCACGCGTCGCGTCTATCAGCGACGAGGCGCTCGGCGGCTTACGCAGCGTTTTTAACCGCGAATTGCGCAACCCGCGCACCAAATGCTTCGGCTGTTTTGAAGTCGCTGGCGGCGATGCCTTCCACGCCCTGATCAGCGTTAGCTTGTGACATCAGACCGGTGGCCGAACCCAGGCGGTTCAAGTCTTCGATGCTGCCCTTGCTGTTGTTGTTGCCGGGCATCATGCCAGTGCCGACCCAAATCATGCCTTGCTGCATGGCAAAGGTCACAAACTGGTTCAACGTCGACAGCTTGTCGCCAGATTGCGAAGCGGACACAGTGAAACCGGCGGCAATTTTGTCTTTCCAGCCCATCGTGAACCAGACCTTCGAGGATGCGTCCATGAACGCTTTCATCGGGGCTGAGGCCGAGCCCATGTACGTTGGCGCGCCGAAGATGATCGCGTCAGCTTTGGCCAACGTGTCCCAGCTCGTGTCCGCGTCAGCGACGCTGATGAAGTGCGCCGTGACGCCCGCAACGCTCGCGACGCCTTTGTTGACCGCCTCAGCAATAGCCTTGGTGTGGCCGTAGCCGGAGTGATAAACGATTGCAACTGATGCCATGATGATTCCTTCGAGGAGTGAGGAGTGAAAAAATTATTGGAATTGACCGAGATCAAACAGCAGCACTTCGGCCTGCTCGCCATCGTCGATGGTTACTGACGATTCGCGTTCGATCTTGACCGCGTCACCAGCGTTCAACGCCACGCCGTTGACTGTGACCGCGCCACGCGCCACGTGTACATAAACCTGACGCCCAGCTGCCACCGCGTGCGTAGTTGATTCCGCCCCGTCGAACAGCCCGGCATACATCAGCGCGTCCTGCTGAATCGTCACCGATCCCTGCGCGCCGTCGGGCGACGCCACCAGCCGCAGTTTGCCGCGCTTGTCTGCCGCGTCGTAAAACTTCTGCTCGTACGACGCAGGCCCACCGGTGCGATTCGGGATGATCCAGATTTGCAGCAGATGCGTGCGCTCGTCTTTGCGGGGGTTGAATTCACTGTGCCGGATGCCGGTACCCGCGCTCATGCGCTGCACCTCGCCGGGAATGATTTCGCCGTTGTTGCCGAGCGAATCCTTGTGCGCCACTGCGCCTTCGAGCACGTAGGTGATGATCTCCATGTCCTTGTGGCCATGCGTGCCAAAGCCCTGCCCCGGCGCGATGTAGTCGTCATTGATTACGCGCAGCGGCCCGAAATGCACATGCTGGTCGTCCTGATATTCAGCAAACGAGAAGCTGAATCGGCTTTGCAGCCAGCCGTGGTCGGCTTGTCCGCGGTCTTCGGATTTTCTGACTGTCAGCATGATGATTTCCTTTTGGGTTGCGTTCAACACAGAACGAATTATGGCGATCAACAACGGGGCACATAAGCTTGCAGAACTGACGTACTTGTTCAAAAATATCGAACATGTTGAAAATAACGCTCGAATCGCTGGAAATCCTCGACGCCATCGCGCGCCACGGCAGTTTTGGCCGCGCAGCAGAGGAGCTGGGCCGCGTGCCGTCCGCCATCACCTACGCCGTGCGCAAACTGGAGGACGATCTCGATACGCTGATCTTTGACCGCTCGGGCTACCGCGCTGAACTCACGGCCAGCGGGAAAGTGTTGCTGGAACAGGGTCGCGCGTTGCTGCTGCAGGCCGACCAGCTGCAATCGCAAATCGCCCAAACCGCCAACGGCTGGGAACTGGAGCTCTCCGTCGTGCTAGACGCGATCCTGCCGTGGTGCTGGTTGCAGCCACACGTTGAAGCCTATTATCGCGACACTTGTTCAGCAAAATTGCGCATCAATGAGGAGACTCTCGCCGGTTCCTGGGATGCGTTGCTCGACGGTCGAGCTGACCTTGTGATTGGTGCATGCAGCGATCCACCGTCGGGCGTAGGTATCAGCACGCAGCCGCTGTTCAACGTGTCGTTCACCTACTGTGTGGCACCTGCTCACCCGCTCGCCGAAGTGCCGGAGCCGATCAGCGACGAACAGGTCAAGACACACCGCGCCATCGTGCTCGGCGACAGCGCGCGCCGTCTGCCGCTGCGCACCAGTGGCTTGCTCTCGGGGCAGGACACGCTGGTGGTACCTTCGATGAAGGCGAAGATCGACGCGCAGATTGCCGGTCTCGGCAGCGGTTATCTCGCGAACTGGTTCGCGCGCCCCTACCTGCGCGACAAAACACTCATCAGTAAACGTATCAGCGACACCAAGCCGGTCGGTGGTGTCGTGATCGCTTGGAAG
>JANXNO010000204.1 GCA_025354075.1 Burkholderiales bacterium
CGGAAATTCTCTGACTGATACGCCGAGTACGCAACGCCAAGCCCGATGACCGAGGCTTGCAGCGCGCTCAGCGTGATGCCGAATTCGGGCAGCACAAAGTAGATATAGAAAAGTTGAACGATGATCGGAACGCCGCGAATCACGTTCACAATGCACTTTGCAAGCCACACCATCGGCCCAATGCCCGACACCCGCATCAGTGCCCACACGAGCCCCAACACCGTCGAGAGCAGCAGCGAGCCCAGGGTAACGATCACCGTTAGTCGTAGCCCCTCCAGCAGGATGGGCATGAAGGTCGCAGCGTCAGTCCAGAACATGGGGGATCAAGCTCGCGTGTGAATCAATGGCATCCGCTGGCTACTGGCCCCATTTCGCCAAAATCTTGTCGACAGTGCCGTTCTTTTGAAGTTTTTCGAGCGATGTATTGATTCGTGTCAGGAGCGCCGCATCGCCTTTGCGAACGCCGATCCCTACCGAGCCAGACAGCGTGGACGTGTAGCCCTTCACCAGGCGCGTTTCGGCAAACATGCCTTGTTGCAGGTTGTAGGCGACGATCGGCTTGTCGGCGAAGCCGGCCTGAATACGGCCCGCGTTGACGTCGGACAAAATCGCCGGAATGTTGTCGTAAATTTTCACCTCGGCAAACAAGCCGGATTTTGTCAGTGGCTCAACATAGGCCGTGCCCTTCTGTGCACCGACCGTGAAGCCCTTCATGTCCTCAAGCTTCGCGTATTCACGCGTGTCTTTCTTCGACACCACGAGGCCTTCGCCGTAGGTGTAAATCGGACGCGAAAAATCGACGACTTCCTGGCGCGGCGGCGTGATGTACATCGCAGCGGCGATGATGTCGATCTTGTTGCCGGTGAGCGATGGAATCAGCGTGGCAAACGGCATGCCTTCGACTTCCACCTTGAAGCCCGCGTCCGCAGCCACTTCGCGAATGATGTCGACCATGATGCCCTGAATCGAATTGGTCTTGGTGTCGAGGAACGTAAACGGCACGCCGGTCGGCGTGGAGCCCACCTTCAGTGGTTTGTCCTGCGCAAGAGCGCTGGAGCTCGTGATTACGGCCGAAAGAATCGCAATTGCCGCAGCTATGCTTCTGAATTTCATCAACATTCTCCTGGAGCCGCTAGCGGGGCTCGTAGCGCCAACCCGTTTTGGGTTAAATTTCATGTACGTGAAATATAGTCTACACCCTGAGATGATTGCTCCGACGGTTCAATGATCGAATATCCGCGAGATGAAACGCAAAACTGAAACCGCTGCGCCGCCAGAAATCGCGACCCCGGAAATCGTCGATGCTGCCGTCGGCGCGCGCATTCGTGCGCTGCGAAGAAGCAAGGGTTTGGGGCTCAACGAAATGGCCGAGCGCACAGGACTCTCGATTGGTTTTTTGAGCCAGATGGAGCGCGGGTTGTCGTCGCCGACCTTGCGGGCGCTGACAAGCCTCGCCGATGCGATGCAAATCAATCTCGCGGAGATTGTGCGCGGCCCAACGGTCGCCCAGCCCACCGTGCCGGTCATCACCCGCGCCGGCGAGCGCTCGTCGATTTCGATGTGGAAATCCGGAATCCGCAAGCACGCGCTGGCCAGCGGCGGCGCGGCGAGCAGCGCGTTTAGTTTCACGCTCCTTGAGTTTGAGCCGCGCGCCTCGTCTGGCGACGACCTGTACACGCATCAGGGCGAAGAGGCAGGCTACGTGCTGCAAGGCCGACTCAAGCTGGTCGTCAACGACAAACAATGGACGCTCACTGCGGGCGATAGTTTTCACTTCAGCAGCGAGCTGCCGCATCGCTTTGAGAATGCTTCCAGTCGCCAGCTGATCGTTGTGATGGTGAACGCGCGGGCCTAGTGTCATTCGAATCGAACCTGAGCGACGTGTCTCGCCGCTCCGGTGCGCTACGCTGGGTCGATCCCGCCGTCTGAGCTAACCCTCGAAGTAACTCGCCCATGAACCTGAAACTCACCAACCTTCACGTCCTCATCACCGGCGGTAGCAAAGGCATCGGCCTGGCCTGCGCTCACGGCTTCATCGCTGAGGGCGCGCGGGTGACGCTGGTTTCGCGCACGATGGAAACTTTGCTGGCGGCGCAAGCGTCGCTCACAGCGATGCTGAAGAATGCTGACGTTGAAGCTGACGCGACATCGCGCATCAACGTAGTCGCCGCCGACCTGCGCGATGCAGCGGAAGCCGAGCGCGCGGTCGAAACCATCGAACGCGATTTCGGCCCGGTCGACGTGCTCGTCAACAGCGCGGGTGCCGCCAAGCGCACGCCTGCCGCCGAACTGACCGCTGCCTCGTGGCACGACGCGATGCAGGCCAAATTCTTCACCTACATCCACGTCATCAATCCACTGATCAAAAAGATGGGCGAACGCGGTAGCGGCGTGGTGGTGAACGTCATCGGCTCCGGCGGCAAGGTCGCCGCCGTGACGCATTTGGCAGGCGGCGCAGCCAACGCCGCGCTCATGCTCGCCAGCGCAGGCCTCGCTGCCGCGTACGCAGGCAAGGGCGTGCGCGTAAACGCCGTCAACCCCGGCCTAACACTCACCGAGCGCCTGCAAGAAGGCATGCAAGCCGAAGCGAGGCACCTTGGCATCAGCATCGAGGAAGCGCTAACGAAAGCCAAAGCCACCCGCCCGCTGGGCCGCATCGCAGAGCCCAGCGAAATCGCCGACGCGGTGGTTTACCTCGCGTCAAGCCGTGCGAGTTACATCACGGGGGCGGTGGTGGCGATGGATGGGGTGGTTACGCCGATGGTGGTGTAGCGGGCACGCGCTCAAAAATGGACTGAGCCCAATCCGGCACAGGCAGATAGCGCTTGCTGAGCTGACCTTCAGAGGCACGAAAACACAACTGCGGAGAGGCGTTGTCTACGCTGTTGTCGTAGACGTACAGCCGATCCACGACCGACGCGAGTTGCGCGCAGTTGGCGATTGACTTGCCGTAGCGCGAGATGATCTTGCCGATGGGGACTTCGTGCCCGCCCTCCATCACTCGGCGAGCGATGCGCGCCGCATTGATCGTTGCGTCCCGCGTGCCGACGAAGAACAACCGCACAAAAAATCCAGCCTGCGCAGCTCGCAATACAAAATCCACTTTGTCGGGTGACGAAAGCACAGTCTCGAATGCAAGGTCGGCACCTTGTCGCAGGCAGGTTTCGCGACGTTCAGCAGCGAGATTGGCGGCTTTCAATACCGCGTCAAGTGAGTTCCAGTCGCCAAACTGATCGCGGGCGATGTTGTCGGGATTGATGTATTCGCAACCCTGCATCCACTGATGCCGCAATACCGCCTCGGTGATCGAAGTTTTACCTGCGCCGTTCGGCCCAGCGACAACAATCAAGCGAGGCCGCGACACGTCCACGGCTACTAGAGACGCGGTAGATCGAACTGTTTGCGCTGGTATTCGGTGCGAGCCTGCGCCGCAAGCAAATCCGCTGCAAGAACGGCGCGAGACTTAAGTTCAGCCGCCGCGCGCTTTTCGCGCGCCACGCGCGCCACGTCGTCCATGATTTCGGCGAGCTGTTCGTCGGTCGGCTCCTGCCCCACGGCGAGCGGATCAATAGGTAACTTTGCTTCGACTCTGTTCATAAGCGGGATAGTAGCGCAGCGCAGACGAGCTTGCAGAGCGACGCGACGTGCCCGTCGTGACTCCGATACGCTGCTGGCGATGGATAGAGTAGCTACGCCGCTAGTGGTGTAAATTGTCAATGAATAGCATACCGAATGCTTACGGGTGCCTGAACATCGGCAACTAACGACGACGAGAATCTAATGGTTAAACCACCTATCAAAAAAGCGTCCAAACTAAACCTTCCCGTTCTTAGCGGCAAAGGCGGGATGGTTGCGGGAATTGACCCCAAAAGCAATGCATCAGTGCTCGACGCTGCTGACGGTTTTGCCGAGACGACTTATTTGCTCGCCGAACCTGCCAACGCCGAGCATTTGCACCGGTCCATAAGTCAATATCGTGCGGGGCGCGTCCGCGTCAGAGAGCGATGAATGGCACCGCCTCAACTCAGGTCGTGAAATGTTGTTCGGTGCATTCTTAATGGACCCAAACTGATACAAACCATCGTCGCAGAGCAATCAGATTGCGTTCTAGGCGTTACATCGATGAAAATCCTTCGTCGACAATTGAAACATTCCTATTACGGGGACTTATGTATGCAGCACAAGGGTCTGAGTGAACCGCACATTTTCTTGGTGAGTTCAAACCCCCAAGTGCTTATGCGAAATCTCAAGGGTGTATTGTCAGATGTACAGCTACGCAAGATTCAAGCTGAGGTAGACGCAAATGTGGTTGGGCTTTTTCGACTTGGAGAGCAGCACTACCAATTCGCAAAAGCTTTGGCGCGGAACGAGTGGCGCCAGAAGATTTCTAGACATTACTACGGTGCCTACAATGTTCGTCGTGCATTGGCGCTACACCACTCTGGATCATTCGCAACCGACAGTTCCGATCACAAGAGTGTGGATCAAATCCCAGATGCACTCGCAAACAGTGGTGCACACAAGCAAGTGCTTAAGAGCCTTCGCGATGATCGAAATTTATGCGACTACAGTCACTTGGCGCGCGAGAGCGACTTGCTAGCAACGGTTGCGGACGTTGAGCAACGTGTGGAGCAATTCATCCGAGACGTTCGTGACTTTTTGACGGCCAAGGGAATTACGCTATGAACAAACAAGCCACGAAGCCAGAGGTCGATGCGGATGCGGAGGAGGCAATAGGGCAATTCGAAGTTCTGCTCGGCGGCATACGACCAGATCACTTCATAAAGAAACGTCCCGACGGGGCCTATCTATTGTTTGAATTCGCCGCGCCTTCGGAGCGACTTTTCCGGCTAGTCGCCGAGTTGGAGAAACAGCTAGCGGATACAAACAGGTATGCCGGGCGGTGCTCGCTTGTGGCTCGGAAGAAGAAGCCACCGATCCTGCTTGCGATGCCGGAAACACGGCTACTGCAGCGGGAGATATCAGAAAGTCTCACGGTAGACAAAGATACGTTTGGTGACGACTTTATGCTCAGATACACAAAATCTGTATCTGACATGGAACACGCCATAGTTGCGAAAGCGAATCATGTTGTTTATGGTCGGCGTGGGGCGGGGAAATCGAGCTTACTGGCGTACGCGTATCACACACTGAGGAATGCAGGTTTTCACGTGTTTTGGATCTCGATGCAAACCTACAGTGGGCGTTCGGACATTCAAGCGGCAATTTCCGTGGTGGCCTCCATGCTCAGGCATCTGGAATCGGCATTCCCCAATCACTCTAAAGTTTCGTCTCTGTTAGCAAAAGTAGATTCGTTAGTGGAATCGGAAGCCGCAAACACAAACGCGGCCTTTCTCCGACTCATTCCCCGCATTCGGGA